>NZ_JBIYSM020000114.1:0-511 GCF_044759095.2 Brevibacillus soli | reverse complement strand
GGAGGCTTAGCTCAGCTGGGAGAGCATCTGCCTTACAAGCAGAGGGTCGGCGGTTCGATCCCGTCAGCCTCCACCATACTCACTTCGTTCGTCGGTTTCGGCTCGGGATCTCACCGTTCCGGTTCACCCTCGAAGAAGGAGCAAGGGAGTCTCGCTCGGGTACATCTGATCTTGCTCGCTATCGAAGAAAATTCGACGTAGCATCGCAAGTAGGAAGCGTTCCCGTCAGCCTCCACCATAAGTTTTTAAGGATAAAGGAAGGCCAGCTAAAAGCAGCGACGTCCTGTTGGCAACGCCGACACTAGTACATCCTGTACGTCGCAACACTGGCACGATGACGTCCTATCATCGCGGGATGGAGCAGCTCGGTAGCTCGTCGGGCTCATAACCCGAAGGTCGCAGGTTCAAATCCTGCTCCCGCAACCAAATATGGAGCTGTGGTGAAGTTGGAGTTCACGCCGGTCTGTCACACCGGAGGTCGCGGGTTCGAGTCCCGTCAGCTCCGCCATTT
>NZ_JBIYSM020000113.1:0-538 GCF_044759095.2 Brevibacillus soli | reverse complement strand
TGGAGCGGACGACGGGTCTCGAACCCGCGACCTTCGCCTTGGCAAGGCGACGCTCTACCAATTGAGCTACGTCCGCATTTGATTATGGGGTCCCCGAAAAGGATTCCGAATAAGCTCCGAAGCTTTTCTTCACTTTTTGAGGTACATCATACTGGTGAGCCATGAAGGACTCGAACCTTCGACCCTCTGATTAAAAGTCAGATGCTCTACCAACTGAGCTAATGGCTCACAAAATGGTGGCTCGGGACGGAATCGAACCGCCGACACGAGGATTTTCAGTCCTCTGCTCTACCGACTGAGCTACCGAGCCAGATGGTTGTTAGGCAAAAAAGAAATGGCGGAGCTGACGGGACTCGAACCCGCGACCTCCGGTGTGACAGACCGGCGTGAACTCCAACTTCACCACAGCTCCAAATAAAAAGAAGGATTATCCCTTCAAAACTGGATACGCAAGTTTTGCTCAAGGAATGTGGATAAGTCCTCGACCGATTAGTATTCGTCAGCTCCACGCGTTGCCGCGCTTCCACACCGAACCTAT
>NZ_JBIYSM020000112.1:0-559 GCF_044759095.2 Brevibacillus soli | reverse complement strand
GGATTGGTTCAGGGAGAAGGGTATCCCACAATGTGATTTGCTCGTTACGAAGTTTTAACATAATCGCTCACCTCAAAAAGGATTTTCGAGGAGCACTGTTGAATTTCTTTAAGAAGAAAGGAATTCAGTCCCTCTTTTTGGATGTATTGCCTCGACAACAACTACTTCCATTTAGAGAGCTGAATTCCTTTTGTTTTTGACTTACCCCAGGAATTTTTCAGGGGAAACTAGCTAAAACTTTAAAAATAACTCTTGATTTTCTCTATCTCGATGTGATAGATTATTACTTGTCGCCGCTGAGCGACAGTGAAATTCGAGAGAAAAGGCACTGATTTTTGATAGAAAAAAGATCTTGACTCTCGGAAAACGAACATGATATAGTAGCAAATGTTCGACAAAAAATGCTCTTTGAAAACTGAACAGCGAAGCGTTTTAAACAGCCAAGCAAACATGTTTTTGAACCTTGATCAATTTCTTTCTACCTTTATTGGAGAGTTTGATCCTGGCTCAGGACGAACGCTGGCGGCGTGCCTAATACATGCAAGTCGAGCGAGTCCCT
>NZ_JBIYSM020000111.1:0-594 GCF_044759095.2 Brevibacillus soli | reverse complement strand
GTTGCTTTCGCTCGTATGCATCAATCGCTGTACTGTCGATAGCAATGGTCGTTCCCGTAATGATTCCTTCTGCACGATTTACCTGTAAAACCTCTTCACTCATCATACGGCTCCATTCTTCTGTTTCGCCGCAAGAGCACGTTGTACAAAATCGTCCTTTACAACGGAATGGAACTCTTTTTGTAAGATGACATCCTTCACAGACTAATAATTTAAATCCTTTTTTAGGGTCACCGCAGTTAAGAAATTTCTCAACTTCTTTCAGAACCGACGGACGGATTCTCTTCCCATACTTTTTAACAAAAGGTTTCCAGTGATCAATAAAAATTCGCTTAAGAATATTTGTCTCCATATAACGATTTTACCAACAAATATAGGGGCTTACGCCCCAAAAATTATATACTTTCCGATATGATAAGAAAACCCACCCGGCATTAGCTAACGCTTCGCCGGGCGGGGCCCCGAACACTTTTCTAGCGGCTGTATGGGATGTCCAAATTTATAAATTCTTATACACTGAGCCTTTTGCAGATTTCTGACCCGTTGCACTACAAGGGTTTGCGAACATAAAAAAAGGACTTCACCCCAAGAAGG
>NZ_JBIYSM020000109.1:0-715 GCF_044759095.2 Brevibacillus soli | reverse complement strand
TCCGAGGCTAGCCCTAAAGCTATTTCGGGGAGAACCAGCTATCTCCGAGTTCGATTGGAATTTCACCGCTAGCCACACCTCATCCCCGCACTTTTCAACGTGCGTGGGTTCGGGCCTCCAGTAGGTGTTACCCTACCTTCACCCTGGACATGGCTAGATCACACGGTTTCGGGTCTACGGCAACGTACTCTCGCCCTGTTCAGACTCGCTTTCGCTGCGGCTCCGTCTCTTCGACTTAACCTCGCACGCTACCGTAACTCGCCGGTTCATTCTACAAAAGGCACGCCGTCACACATTAATCGTGCTCCGACTATTTGTAAGCACACGGTTTCAGGTGCTGTTTCACTCCCCTCCCGGGGTGCTTTTCACCTTTCCCTCACGGTACTGGTTCACTATCGGTCGCTAGGGAGTATTTAGCCTTAGCAGATGGTCCTGCCAGATTCACACGGGATTTCACGTGTCCCGTGCTACTCGGGGTCCGTCTCGGAGAGACACCTGTTTGGGTTACGCGACTGTCACGCTCTCTGGTCAGCCTTCCCAGACTGTTCACCTACAGGTGTCTTTTGTAACTCCATGTGAGACGCCCCACAACCCCGCCAGGTAAACCTGACGGTTTAGGCTCTTCCCCGTTCGCTCGCCACTACTGGGGGAATCACTATTGTTTTCTCTTCCTCCGGCTACTTAGATGTTTCAGTTCACCGGGTGTGCCTTCTCG
>NZ_JBIYSM020000108.1:0-745 GCF_044759095.2 Brevibacillus soli | reverse complement strand
GAATACGTTCCCGGGCCTTGTACACACCGCCCGTCACACCACGAGAGTTTGCAACACCCGAAGTCGGTGAGGTAACCGTGTCGGGGCCAGCCGCCGAAGGTGGGGTAGATGATTGGGGTGAAGTCGTAACAAGGTATCCGTACCGGAAGGTGCGGATGGATCACCTCCTTTCTATGGAGATTTTGGCTGGTAAACGCACTCGCTGTTCAGTTTTGAAGGAGTGTTTCCTTCAAGCCTAATTGAAAATTGAGGACTTAATATCCTTATATGTCTGGTGATGATGGCGGAGGGGACACACCCGTTCCCATACCGAACACGGCCGTTAAGCCCTCCAGCGCCGATGGTACTTGTCCCGAAGGGGACCGGGAGAGTAGGACGTTGCCAGGCGGTTGCTTCTTCTGAAGCAACTACAAAGTTCGTTCCTTGAAAACTGGATATTGCATGTAATTGCTAAGGTTAATTTTAAGTGTAAGTACTATTAGTACTAACCTATGTGGTTAAGTTACTAAGGGCACACGGTGGATGCCTTGGCGCTAGGAGCCGAAGAAGGACGCAGCGAACTGCGATAAGCCTCGGGGAGCGGTAAGCACGCTTTGATCCGGGGATCTCCGAATGGGGCAACCCACCATCCGTAATGGGATGGTATCCGTCACTGAATCCATAGGTGACGAGAAGGCACACCCGGTGAACTGAAACATCTAAGTAGCCGGAGGAAGAGAAAACAATAGTGATTCCCCCAGTAGTG
>NZ_JBIYSM020000107.1:0-746 GCF_044759095.2 Brevibacillus soli | reverse complement strand
GAGGTTGATAGGTTCGGTGTGGAAGCGCGGCAACGCGTGGAGCTGACGAATACTAATCGGTCGAGGACTTATCCACATTCCTTGTGCAAAACTTGCGTATCCAGTTTTGAAGGTTCAAGCCTTCAACAAACGTTCCTCGGTAGCTCAGTCGGTAGAGCAATCGGCTGTTAACCGATCGGTCGGCGGTTCGAGTCCGTCCCGAGGAGCCATATACGGAGAGTTACCCAAGAGGCCGAAGGGGACGGTTTGCTAAACCGTTAGTATGCGCAAGCGTAGCGAGGGTTCGAATCCCTCACTCTCCGCCATTTAATTTTACATTCTAGAACTTGTGGCGGTGTAGCTCAGCTGGCTAGAGCGTTCGGTTCATACCCGAAAGGTCGGGGGTTCGAGCCCCTCCGCCGCTACCAAAAAACATAAACACTCTGCGGTCGTGGTGGAATTGGCAGACACACCATCTTGAGGGGGTGGCGGGGCGACCCGTGCGAGTTCGAGTCTCGCCGACCGCACCAAGAGAAATATGGCCCGTTGGTGAAGCGGTTTAACACAGCAGCCTTTCACGCTGTCATTCAGGGGTTCGAATCCCCTACGGGTCACCATGAATTGAATTAGGGTCCCCGCAAAGTAGTCGGAATGAGCTTCGAAGCGAAAGGTCACTTTGTGGGGTGTTGCGGAGGCTTAGCTCAGCTGGGAGAGCATCTGCCTTACAAGCAGAGGGTCGGCGGTTCGATCCCGTCAGCCTCCACCAT
>NZ_JBIYSM020000106.1:0-779 GCF_044759095.2 Brevibacillus soli | reverse complement strand
GGGGCCAGCCGCCGAAGGTGGGGTAGATGATTGGGGTGAAGTCGTAACAAGGTATCCGTACCGGAAGGTGCGGATGGATCACCTCCTTTCTACGGAGCTTTTGGCTAAAACGTTTTCGCTGTTCAGTTTTGAGGGAGCATACCCTCCCTGGCTTTCCGGGGTAACCAAGGGCCTATAGCTCAGTTGGTTAGAGCGCACGCCTGATAAGCGTGAGGTCGGCTGTTCGAGTCAGCCTAGGCCCACCACTCATTCTCAAAATTAGTTGGCTTTTGTTGTGGGGCCCCCGAAAAATATTCGGAACAAGCTCCAGACATAAGCGTCACTTTTGGGGTAAACATGGGGCTGTAGCTCAGTTGGGAGAGCGCCTGCCTTGCAAGCAGGAGGTCATCGGTTCGATCCCGTTCAGCTCCACCATTTCTTCCAAGATTTACAGCTTGATAGAAAATTGACTGATGTGATACATTAGTCATTGCGTCGTCTGGTGATGATGGCGGAGGGGACACACCCGTTCCCATACCGAACACGGCCGTTAAGCCCTCCAGCGCCGATGGTACTTGTCCCGAAGGGGACCGGGAGAGTAGGACGTTGCCAGGCGGGTGTAAGTGTTATACCCAAATAGAGGGAAAACAGAAGCGAGCAGTTTGAGGCGCGGAAGTTGCGAGTACCGTAGCGTAGTCATCTACGTGAGGAACGGAGCAACGACGCAACGAAGAAATGCGAAGCTAATGTTTTGCCGATTGTTCCTTGAAAACTGGATAACGCAAGTAAAGCTAAGGATT
>NZ_JBIYSM020000105.1:0-808 GCF_044759095.2 Brevibacillus soli | reverse complement strand
GGGGCCAGCCGCCGAAGGTGGGGTAGATGATTGGGGTGAAGTCGTAACAAGGTATCCGTACCGGAAGGTGCGGATGGATCACCTCCTTTCTATGGAGATTTTGGCTGGTAAACGCACTCGCTGTTCAGTTTTGAAGGAGTATTTCCTTCAGATCCAATTGAAAATTGAGGACGAACAGGGCGGAGGAGTTCGAGGCGCGGCAGACGCGAGCACCGCAGCGTAGTTCCCTACGTGAGGAGCGGAGCGTCAACGCAACGAAGAAATCCGACAGCAATGTTTCCCGGAAATTTTCAATATCCTTATATGTCTGGTGATGATGGCGGAGGGGACACACCCGTTCCCATACCGAACACGGCCGTTAAGCCCTCCAGCGCCGATGGTACTTGTCCCGAAGGGGACCGGGAGAGTAGGACGTTGCCAGGCGGGTGTAAGTGTTATACCCAAATAGAGGGAAAACAGAAGCGAGCAGTTTGAGGCGCGGAAGTTGCGAGTACCGCAGCGTAGTCATCTACGTGAGGAACGGAGCAACGACGCAACGAAGAAATGCGAAGCTAATGTTTTGCCGATTGTTCCTTGAAAACTGGATAACGCAAGTAAAGCTAAGGATTATTACTGATGGAAGTACGTTAGTACTTTACCAAATGTGGTTAAGTTACTAAGGGCACACGGTGGATGCCTTGGCGCTAGGAGCCGAAGAAGGACGCAGCGAACTGCGATAAGCCTCGGGGAGCGGTAAGCACGCTTTGATCCGGGGATCTCCGAATGGGGCAACCCACCATCCGTAATGGGATGGTATCCGTCACTGAAT
>NZ_JBIYSM020000104.1:0-835 GCF_044759095.2 Brevibacillus soli | reverse complement strand
CTTCGCCGGGCGGGGCCCCGAACACTTTTCTAGCGGCTGTATGGGATGTCCAAATTTATAAATTCTTATACACCAAAAAACCACCATCCTTATGATGGCGGTCTCGCGGCTTGTTTTAGAGGCAATCAGTCAGCCAGTAAATCGGCAAACGCTTTTGCGTATGCGGGAAGATCAGGCGGACGGCGTGATCCCACGATATGTCCGTCCACGACTACTTCTTCGTCAACCCAAATGGCCCCCGCGTTCTCCATATCGTCTTTAATACCCGGAGTCGAAGTCGTTTTGACCCCCTGCAGGATTTTGGCGGAAATCAGTACCCATCCGGCGTGACAGATGTGGCCGATCGGCTTTTTGGCTTCGTTCATGGCGCGTATAAAAGACAAAATCTCCGGGTACCGCCGGAGCTTGTCAGGGGCCCATCCCCCTGGCACCAAAACGCCGTCGTATTCCTCCGGCTTCACATCTTTGATCGATTTGTCCGATTTGCAAGGAACGCCGTATTTCCCTTCGTATGTGCAATTCGCCTCCGGACCGACCAGATGGACAGCGGCTCCCTCCTCCCGCAATCGAAGCACCGGATACCACAGTTCCAGGTCCTCAAATTCGTGTTCCACGAAGCACACGACTTTTTTGCCTTGTAATCTCACGCGATCATCTCCTTGTTTACTTGCTTGCCTCTTTTCCATTCTATCAAGACAATGCTGTACTTTCCTACACAAGAAAACCCACCCGGCGTTAGCTATCCTCGACCCACTCGGCGTTAGCTAGTTTCCCCTGAAAAATTCCTGGGGTAAGTCAAAAACAAAAGGAATTCAGCTCTCTAAATGGAAGTAGT
>NZ_JBIYSM020000103.1:0-880 GCF_044759095.2 Brevibacillus soli | reverse complement strand
AGGGACTCGCTCGACTTGCATGTATTAGGCACGCCGCCAGCGTTCGTCCTGAGCCAGGATCAAACTCTCCAATAAAGGTAGAAAGAAATTGATCAAGGTTCAAAAACATGTTTGCTTGGCTATTTAAAACGCTTCGCTGTTCAGTTTTCAAAGAGCATTTTTATAAAACCAACTTCCGAAACAAAATTATTTCATTTGTTTCAAAAGCGACTTTTTTAATATATCACACTTACTCTCTCAAATCAGCCAGTAATTTTTGGTTGATTCAATTTGGTGCGGTCGGCGAGACTCGAACTCGCACGGGTCGCCCCGCCACCCCCTCAAGATGGTGTGTCTGCCAATTCCACCACGACCGCAAAAATTGATAATATGGGGCGATCGATGGGACTTGAACCCACGAATGCCGGAGCCACAATCCGGTGCGTTAACCCCTTCGCCACGACCGCCAAATAAATAAGAAGTTGCTGTTGGTAGCGGTGGAGGGGATCGAACCCCCGACCTTTCGGGTATGAACCGAACGCTCTAGCCAGCTGAGCTACACCGCCAGACAAAAAAATGGAGCGGGTGATGGGAATCGAACCCACGCGACCAGCTTGGAAGGCTGGAGTTCTACCATTGAACTACACCCGCGAAATAAAATGGTCGGGAAGACAGGATTTGAACCTGCGACCTCTTGGTCCCGAACCAAGCGCTCTACCAAGCTGAGCCACTTCCCGACAATGGCGTGCCCTGAGAGATTCGAACTCCCGACCTTTTGATTCGTAGTCAAACGCTCTATCCAGCTGAGCTAAGGGCACAAAATATGGAGCGGACGACGGGTCTCGAACCCGCGACCTTCGCCTTGGCAAGGCGACGCTCTACCAATTGAGCTACGTCCGCA
>NZ_JBIYSM020000102.1:0-1008 GCF_044759095.2 Brevibacillus soli | reverse complement strand
CTATCGGGTGGAGTATCTTTGTATAACTCATACCCAGTGACAAAACCATTTTCTGTTTCGTCTATGCGGAGTTTGTACCCAAACTCGACTTTTTTTGAAAGTTTTCCCTTCTTAATCGGCCGTGCTTCCGGATCAAAGAAGCTGACGACACGATTGGGAATGGCCCGGTTGCCGGAAACGACTTGTTTGGCTTGCCCGATTAAGGTTCTCGTCACCGTGACGGCTTGCTCCAGCTTCGTTTTCATCCGTTGGACGGCAGGAGTACTCTTGTCTTTTACTTTCTCGATGACTTGGGTGGCTTGCGCACAAACAGCCTCGGTTACCGATGTAACCTCCTGGGTAATCGCGTTAAGGTCCTCCCATGATTGGGCAGTACGCCGCCGAAGAAGCTTGGCGATGGAAAGGATACGTTCTTTGACTTCACCTGTCCGGTCTTGGAAACCCTGTGTTGCATGAGAGGCAACTTTACGGATTTTCTGCACAATCCGGGTGATAACGCGCACGCCATCTTGAAGCAACGTGGCGTCGGTGGGGTGTTGGATGTCTGACTCAACCACAGTGGTATCGACGCGAAGTTTGCGGCGTTTCAATACTTTTTCGTCGTCCAGTTTTTGAATCAAGAGTTCATTTACTTGTTTGACAATCTCGTCTCCGTAACGCTTGCTGGCTTTCAGCAGTGTTGTTGGATCGGGCATCTTTTCATCAATGCTAATGCGACAAAAGCGTCGCCACGCGATGCTGTCTCCCACTTCCAAGATGAGGCTCTCATACCCAAGTTGGTAGCGATGCTTCAAAAACATAAGCCGCAAGTATGTCTCTATTGGTAATGTTGGACGCCCGCGATGAGAAGCATGCTTGTTACGAAATGGCTGCATAAACCGTTCATCATCCAGCAAAGCATCCACCTTTGCCAGTTCATCTGGCAACGCGCGGATTGGTTCAGGGAGAAGGGTATCCCACAATGTGATTTGCTCGTTACGAAGTTTTAACATAATCGCTCACCTCAAA
>NZ_JBIYSM020000101.1:0-1031 GCF_044759095.2 Brevibacillus soli | reverse complement strand
CTTTCCGGAACGCATAAAAAGTTTCCTCTAACGAAGAACCAGCTTCTTCGAGAGGGCTTCAATCGAAGCTTTTTTTAAGGAAGAACCTGGGGAGTGCCTGGATTACAGGTTTTGGTCTGCGTAGATTTTTATGGCATCTCGAAGGTATTCAGCAAGCTGAGGGTGGTACTTCTCATAAAATTTGCGGAAGTCGGGATGATCCACATAGAGGTCACCGAGACCCGCATACACTTCTTTTGTAGGAGTGTAAAAGTTGTTGATCCATTCGAAGTGCTTTTGGACGAGCTTTTGCACTTCTGGAGAGTCTACCGCTTCGCCTCGCTCAATCGCTGCTGCGAATTCTTTGTGAAACTCCTCTCCTTGCGCTGCAACTTTGTCCCAATCTTCTTTTTTCCACTTGCTTGTACGTTCTACACTCTCATCGATGTATGTTTCAGAGCCTTTTCCGTAGGTGTCCTTGATTTCCTGGATGTATTTTTCCTGCTGCTCTTTGCTGAAGCCTTGATACATCTCATGGGTAGGCATGCGTATCTCTCCTTTTAAATGATCGATGGTCTTGTCGATCGTGTTCATGAGTTCTTGCAGCCGTTCGGCTTTTTTCTGAAGGAGGATGCGATGAGCTTGTAGTGCCTTCACTCGATCAAAGGAATCGCTGTGCATGAGCTCCTTTATCTCAACAAGAGATAGATCGAGCTCTCGGAAAAACAGAATCTGCTGCAGCAAAAGAAGCTGTTCCTCCTCATAGTAGCGATATCCATTCTCCCCCAGAAACGCAGGCTTCAGCAGCCCTATCTCATCGTAGTAATGGAGAGTCCGGACACTCACTCCTGACAGATGAGAGACTTCTTTAACGGTGAATGGCATCATTGTGCACCTCCTGATTGAAGAATAAGGGATGACGCAACGTAAGTGTCAATGGGGGGACAGTGGAAATGATTAGGGAAATAAAAGGTCTGTCAATAGTCTGTGAAAATGTCACCTTATCTGTTCAGTGAAAATGTCACTTGAATATCAAATAAAGTGCCCCAGTG
>NZ_JBIYSM020000100.1:0-1116 GCF_044759095.2 Brevibacillus soli | reverse complement strand
ATTTCCGCATACGCTTCGGCTGCAGTTACAACGGCTATACCAGGTATGGAGAGTAATAATCTTCCGTCGGTTTGAAGCAGGACAGATTCAATCTCTTGTTCGAGGCGCGTGATTTTTTCATCGTATCGTTCTAAATCTTCGAGTTTCATCCTTAAAAGGAGAAGCTCAGCACCCAGTTCCTCCTTCGGGCGTGACAACGCTTGATTAGCGACGCGAAGCAGCTTTTGGATGGTGGAAGAGCGGATTTTAAGATTATGCTTCCGAGATATTTCACGAAGTCCCGTTTCTCCCAGCGACATCACCATACTTGGATGAGGATAGTGCTTCATCACAAAGAGAGAGGATTTCCCCCACATATCACTAAAGACAGTTGTTTTTGTTGGTTTACCGTGATCGTTGGAGGAGAACCCTTGGTACTCCCGCCAGATGACGTCCATTAATCCTCTGATTTCCATCCGTAAAGTGGATCGCTTGCGTACTTCTGATCTCCTTGCCCTGGTTAGTGTAAGAAGTTGACGATAATGACCTTCTGGCAGTTTCGATTCCGTGGCTTTATTGCCAACCATTGCGTAAGCAATGGCAACTAAGTCAAGATCATCTGTCTTACACCAGTTTAGGGCACTAGCACGTTCTTCCTTTGTAGTGTAAGGATTGATAATCTGCACTTGATAGCCATGCTTAGCCAGGATTCGAACAATGTCCTCGTAGTAATGTCCTGTGGCTTCAACACCTAGAAATATGCGGACTGCGTCACAATCTTTTTCGGCTTGTTTAATTCTGTCGCAAAGCAGTTGAATTCCGCTCTCGTTGACAGAGAAGAAAAAGGGCTTTACAATAATGTCGCCGAAAAAATTGCATATGAGGGCTTTTTGGTGGAGTTTTGCGGCATCGATTGCTACGATGAGCACTTGCTCCAAGTTAACACCTCTCAGTTGTTGACTGAACTTGTTTCCCTTACGCCCTTGAATGTGTAAGGATTTCCCCATGCGACTTCAACCTCCTATTGTGATGATAGGTGTGTTTGATTGAAGTTCCCTGTCAGGTACTTCTTTTTTCCGTAGTCGCTGGGGATTTTCCTTTGTTTAAGGACATTATTTCATACACCAGAATTTATAA
>NZ_JBIYSM020000099.1:0-1153 GCF_044759095.2 Brevibacillus soli | reverse complement strand
GCTATTCTCACCCCACTCGGCGGTAGCTATCGCTGAGCCGAGTGGGGTCCCTTTTTTCGCCGGGCGGGGCCCCGAACCCTTTTCTAGCGGCTGTATGGGATGTCCAAATTTATAAAGTCTTATACACTAAAAAAAGCCTCCTGCGGAAGCAGGAGGCGAGGCAAGAGATCCGTTACCTGTTGGGTAAGCGATCTAGCCCTAACTCTACACGAAAACATATGTTTCTACCACCCATAACTTTTGACATAATTCGACAATATTTTGGCCGGAACCACGGTTCATGGAGTTCTTGATCATGAGAACCAGGAAGCCAGGTACCTGCATCAGGATCATCGCCGCGAATGTAAGAAAACCCAGCCGACTTAAGCGATCGCTGGTGTCGGCTGGGGCCCCGAACACTTCTCTAGTGGCTGTATTGGATGTCCAATTTTATAAATTCTTATACACTAAAAAA
Source organism: Brevibacillus soli (assembly GCF_044759095.2). Taxonomy (NCBI): domain Bacteria; kingdom Bacillati; phylum Bacillota; class Bacilli; order Caryophanales; family Paenibacillaceae; genus Brevibacillus; species Brevibacillus soli. The sequence goes on along the minus strand of NZ_JBIYSM020000099.1, from coordinate 699 downwards.
GGCAGAGTCCCGAAAAAGGGCTCTGCCTTGCTTTTATGTATGGAGCGGGTGATGGGAATCGAACCCACGCGACCAGCTTGGAAGGCTGGGGTTCTACCATTGAACTACACCCGCATGGCGGTTACTGGTGCCGAGGACCGGACTTGAACCGGTACGGGAGAAACTCCCGACAGATTTTAAGTCTGTTGCGTCTGCCTATTCCGCCACCCCGGCGAACATGGTCGGGAAGACAGGATTCGAACCTGCGACCCCTTGGTCCCAAGCCAAGTACTCTACCAAGCTGAGCTACTTCCCGACTGTATGGCGTGCCCTGAGAGATTCGAACTCCCGACCTTTTGATTCGTAGTCAAACGCTCTATCCGGCTGAGCTAAGGGCACGTATTCCTAATAAATGGAGCGGACGACGGGTCTCGCTTCCACTGGCGCTTCTGCGTCGAATAAACATCAGAGGCAAGCCAGATCTGAAGTACCCGAGCAATCCATCTCGGCTTTCCATCGAGGGTGAACCCGGAACGGGTAAGAGACCCTCCTGAAAAACAACTGGAGCGGACGACGGGTCTCGAACCCGCGACCTTCGCCTTGGCAAGGCGACGCTCTACCAATTGAGCTACGTCCGCAAAAAATGGTGCGGTCGAGAGGACTTGAACCTCCACGGTGTTGCCACCACTAGAACCTGAATCTAGCGCGTCTGCCAATTCC
>NZ_JBIYSM020000097.1:0-1456 GCF_044759095.2 Brevibacillus soli | reverse complement strand
TCTGACGTCTTTCATTTTCATACAAGCTACTGGAAGAGAAAATGACAGAAATGGAGATACGATCCCCCTCCCCATCTGAACGGGCTCCATCATTTCCATGTATTTTTCTGGAATTTTTCAGATCAGCAAGGCTACCTTGTTCGCGATTCGCTCCCAACTCTGCCGGTTGTGAAACGGTTCCGCCATCTTGAGGATGACTTTCCGGCTGTGGGTGATAAGGATGCCCGTCACGTGCAAAAAGTCCCGGCGAAATCGTTGAATCGTGAATCCACGATGAACGGGATCACAAAAACCTGCTTTAAATCGCTCGAATAAGTTGTATGCCAATAGTTTAAGCAGTAGATCGATTTCATTGGCTACAAAAGAAGATGTGGAGATCGCCTCCATCGAAAAACCATGCTTTGCCTCTTTGATGTAGTTCTCCATACAAGCCCGTTGATTGTAAAATCGCCAGATATCGATCGGCTCCCATGCCAGATTTGTAACCATAGCTTCGTATTCCCATAGAAAATCATAAAATTGAAGCTGATCTTCATCCTGACGGTGAGCTTTGCGAATCACGACGACAAATCTTGAGTTTTTCCATGAGGTTGCTTGATAGACAAGCGTAATCCCTTCGATGATGATGTCTTCATTGATAAAACGCTTCCAGTAACGGCAGTTCGCTACTTCTGCTTGCAGTCTCTTTGTCCATTTGAGTTTGCCGACGTATCCGATTTTCACGTCTTCCCAAAAGCGATAGAATTCCTCACCACCAAAACCCTTATCAAAACGAACGTATTTCACGGCATGGCCGTTTGCGACCAACTTAAGCGTTTCTTTGGCAAATGTCAGAATGTCCGTCGATGAATGAGTATTGCCAGGTCGCAATATGGCATTCAAGCAAAAGCGAGACTTTCCTTCGTATACCATAACGGGATGGTAACTTTTTCGACCGGGCTTATGTGGATTCACGCCTACTGCCGCCCCTTCTTGATTCCCAAAAACGGTGTTTACGGTAGAATCAAAATCGAGAACAAGTTCGGATGGCAGATGAGGGGAAATGAGTTGCTGATTTATTCGCCTCAAATCGTCACGTACAGTGGGGACCGTATTCGCCAGCCGCCCAAGTTCCTTGTACAACAAGGAATAATGTGGGCACTTGCCTCCTAAGAAACGCCGGATGAGCGTATCATTTTGCAGAGAACGAAAGTAAAAGAGCCGCTCGTAGCCAAGTAACCAACCAACAATGAGGTACATCAAGATACGGGACATGGAGAACAGCGAGTTCGGTTTCTTTGCACAGCCTACCTGTTCGAAGACATAAAAAAGCTTGATTTTTTCAAGAAAAACAAGGAAAGGCTTGCTGCCTGCATAAGAGGTTGAATTCTTCAGGGTAAACTCTGTTTGGATGGGGGAGATGTTTATGGTACACTTCACCTTATGGGTGCTCCTTTCTTTGTGGGTGATGTTCTCG
>NZ_JBIYSM020000096.1:0-1559 GCF_044759095.2 Brevibacillus soli | reverse complement strand
TTCTACCCTGAAAATCTAAGTGACTTAGAACAGGCCTTTTTGGCAATAGCAAACTAAGCCCCCGTTGCTTCGTTTTTAAAATAAATGCAGTATCTTTATGATGCAGGTTGTTCTTGGATACTTACCGTAAGACCAAGGGATTCCAATCTCTTGATTGAGTTCTTGATTAAAATGTCTCTCTTGCGGTTATCGAAGTAATCAAATCCCAGTTCCATATACGCTTGTTTTCGCGTTAACAAGATATGGACAATGGTTAAAATGGTATGCCCTACGGCTACCGCTGCTCTGTTCTTCCCTCGCCTTGCCGCAATACGATGGTATTGAGCGGATAAGTACGAGTTTTTCTTGCGTCCGACAGATCTTGCTGCCTCTACTAGAGCACTACGCAGCTTTTTGTTCCCTTTTCGCGTCTTGGATGACCTTTTCTTCCCCGCACTTTCATCGTGACCTGGAGTCATTCCCGCCCATGAACATAAATGGCCAGGCGTTGGGAACCGGGACATGTCTGTACCTATTTCCGCTAAAATTTGCTCAGCGGTTCGTTTACCGACACCGGGGATGGTATCCAATAACTTCAGGTCCTCCGAGAAAGGGGCCATACGTGCGTCAATCTCTTCGTCCAATTCTGAAATAAGCTGGTTAAGGTAATCGATGTGAGAAAGCTGTTTTTCTAACATCAACAGTTGATGTTTTCCCACACGACCATCGAGTGCAAGTTTCAACTCTTCTTTTTTCGTTTTGAGCTTCTTTTGCGCAAAGTCGGCCAGTTTGATTGGGTCCGACTCGCCATTGATCATCGCTTCAAGCATATTACGTCCAGATACGCCCAGAACATTGGAGGCGACAGAAGATAACTTGATATTGCCTCCTTCCAACACTTTTTGAAGCCGATTGACTTCGCGAGTTCGTTCTTCGATGATGCTCCGCCGGTAGCGAATGATTTCACGAAGCTCTCTTTGTTCTCGATTCGGAATAAAGCTTCCCTCAACCAAACCGTGACGCAGCAGCTTCGCGATCCACTCTGCATCTTTCACATCGGTCTTGCGTCCCGGTACCGTTTTGATATGTTGCGCATTGACAACCATCGGCTGGAGCTCCTCTAGTTCCAGTAGGTTAAATATCGGCTTCCAGTAATCGCCGGTGCTCTCCATCGCGACATGGGAACAACGGTTGTTTTTGACCCAATCCACCAGTTCCATGAGGTTACTGGTCATCGTCGAAAAGGTTCGAATCTCCTTTCCTTTGGGGGTGATTATGCATGCGGTGATGCTCTTTTTATGAACATCTAAACCGCAGCAACGTTCGTGTAATACCTCCATAGCCTGCTTCTCCTTACGACTGGTTGTGATTGAGGCTGGTGCAACAACCAAAATGGGTTATTCTACCCTGCGTGCTTCCCGAAAGAGCAACAATCTGCGATGCACCGGGTCGTTGTGGTCCGTCTTATATACGGGTTCGTGACACCAAGAAATTACGACCTACCTTCGCCAGCCGTAGTAGCAGTATTGACAATATTTTCATTCATCAGTGATGCCGTGAACGCGGCATGGAAGTCTTAT
>NZ_JBIYSM020000095.1:0-1604 GCF_044759095.2 Brevibacillus soli | reverse complement strand
TGTCAATAGTCTGTGAAAATGTCACCTTATCTGTTCAGTGAAAATGTCACTTGAATATCAAATAAAGTGCCCCAGTGAGGAGCTGCCAAACGTCAGTAAACGGAGGTGGGGGAACATCCCCGCGTCCGGTTGACAGCGAGCCTCGCGCAGGCTGCTTGTTGCCAATTGGGCCATCCCCGTAAGGGGAGGAATTGGCTAGCTCACCAGCTTAGCAGCCTGCTTCTCCCTGTAAACCGGACGCTACGTTTGTTGGTTTACCGCTGCATTTTGTGCTACACTAGAAGTGTTCTTTTTGTTGACCCAGGCTTGACGCCATGGGTGATGGGCAGCGGGCTTGCGTGGTGGCGCAGGACTCGCTGTTTTTGTTTCCTGCTGGCCTTCGGGTTTGTTCGTTTCACGCAATCGTAACGCTTGGCCTTGGTGCCACACCAACAGGTCACCTTGCATCGTTTCCCGGACCTCGACAACGGTTTTACCCTCGAAGGGGCGGGCCGGTTTTTCAGCGAAGGTGTAGATTTTGCCGCCATAGGAAAGCGTCTGGCCGGATCCTATGCGACGGTATTGCCGAATAGTAAACACATGATCGAGGTTGGTTTCCGCAGGCAGCTCGCGGTAAGCCGATTCGGCATCTTGGGGCTTGACGGCAAACTTGCGGTTGTGTTTTTGAATCAGCTTCGGCAGCACGCGATTGGCCTCTTCTAGTGTGCTTACTCCAAGTAACCGCAATTCGATGACCAGACGGTCTTGGAAGGTGCCCCACAACCGTTCAATACGCCCTTTGGCTTGAGGGGTCATGGCTTTGATGTGAGTAATGTTCAGTTCAGCCATAGCCTTACCGAAATGTGACAGAGGCTTTTTTTCTCCCGCTAATTCCTGTTCCAATGTGAGTTTCTCGTTGGGCGAACGGAAGATAGTATGGCGGTCACTGTAAAGGCCAAGTGGGATGCCGTACTTCTGGATCGCCTGTTGCATGACAGAGAAATAGCCTTCACGTGTTTCGGTTTCACGAAAAACTGCTCCGACTACAGTGCCGGTGGCATCATCAATCGCGCCATGCAGCACAAGTGCAGGTCCCCGATCTTCAAGCCAGGCATAGGGACTAGCGTCGATCTGCCAAAGCATTCCCGCTTGTGGCTTGCGAGATCGTGGCTGGTGGCTCTTGCTCCGTCGCCGTTGTTTGGACTGCTTGATCCCCTTGTCTAAAAGAATTCTTCGTACCGTTGGAACACTAAGTGTTAGGGATTCGTGCTCCTGCAGTAACTCTGCGAAGTGACTGTTGTTGCTTCCGTAGTACTTGGTGTGGTACAACTCCGCTACACGCTCCTTCACAGAATCCGGAATCGTGTGTGCAGGCTTGCGGCCTCGGTTTTTGTGGGCGATCCCTTGAGCTCCTTTCTCTAAGTAAGTTTTCTTTAGGCGCAATACCTGTCGTGTAGAGAGATCTAAAAATTCCGCTGCCCCCTTCACTGTCATCTGACGAGCTATTACCTTTTCAATAACTAACACTTTTTTCATTTCATCTGTGGTCAATGTGATTATCTCCTGTCCCATGGTGACATTTTCATAGAACAGTTACACAGTGACAATATCACAGAACAATAACA
>NZ_JBIYSM020000094.1:0-2202 GCF_044759095.2 Brevibacillus soli | reverse complement strand
CTTTCCGGAACGCATAAAAAGTTTCCTCTAACGAAGAACCAGCTTCTTCGAGAGGGCTTCAATCGAAGCTTTTTTTACGATTGCAGTTGGTATGATAGACGAGGTGGGCAGTGAATTCCTTGCACACGAGCGAAGGAGACTGGACGTGAAAGTGGCTCGGATACAAAATGAGCTGGCGAATTTGTTGGGAGCCTTTCCCGTTATCCAGCTCGAGCCGGTTCAAATCAGAGTTGTACCGAAAATCCGGGAGAATGCCGTTCAACAAACGACCAACCTTCTCGCCGCTGACCAGGGCCTGCTCGATCCGCTCTGCTTCCCTGACAAATTGCGGGGCAATTTCTTCCCACTTGGCCTCGAAAAAAAGCTGCCAATAAGACGAGATGAACAGACTGAAACGGCTTTGCACAAACTCTGGGTCGCTCATGAGGTCGTGACAAATCGGCTGTGTGTCTTCCTGATTTTGCAGCGCTTCCATCGCCGTTTTAAGAGATTGGCAAAACTGATCAATGGGGAGGGTGACGAAATAGTCATACTGATCGTCCACCGCCATAATTCCTTTCGTGTGGAACGGATCAAAGGAATCTGGAATCTGGAAGCGAAATACCGGGGCAAAATACTGCCACTCCGTTGACAGCCGTGCTGTCTGGAAAGCACGCAATGTTTCTTCCGTCCACTTTTTCAATGGTTCGGGTGAAGAGGGTTGAGCCAGCATATGAAGGCTGGCTGCCAGTTCAAACAACGGGGAAACGCTGTATGTAATGACATCGCGAAGCGGAATGTGATCCAATAAGGGAAGAATGATCATGGGTGGATAACCTCCATCATGCATGCTTCTTCCATCATACGCATCATTGTGGGACAATTCAATGAAAACTGAGAAAAGCTAGGAATGAATCCTAGCCTTCTCGTGTTTGGATCTGTCTGGAGTGGTTTTCCTGTTTTACCTTTTTCGAACCCGGCATCGGCTCGCCCGTCTGTTCCATCGGTTCGTTCCGGTTGTTGTACGCTTTGTGCGGATTTTCGTTGAGAATATTGTCCTTCCTCATGGTCCATCAACTCCTGTTTGAAGCGTAGAGCCCAATCCGGTGAAGCAATCGTGAAAGCCGGTCGGGTCTTCTTAGCTTGTGTGAGCTGGGGGTGACTAACCATAGGAATTATTGGTATTCTATCTGATATTGGGAACGACCCGTCAGGCCGACCGCAAGATATCAGTCGGTCATTCCAATTGGTTTACATAATAAAAATTATGGTAACAAAACAGGAGTGACACACATGCCGCTGCTCATTGCCCCTGTATTTAATTCCGTATCGCCGGGCCCGCTGCGATTGGAGCTTCCCAACGGTTTTTACCTGGTCTCAGGAAACGAAAAAATGTATCGTCTGGCCGAGCGTTTTCTGCGCAACGAGATGAATGAAAACCGACACTTTTTTGACAAGCGTGTTGAGGAAAACAGCTTGTTTGTCTGTGCCGATACCCCGCATATGAAACTGAAGGATGAACGCGCCATGGTAGAGGAGCTTGAAAACAAGCTGAATCTGGCGTCGCTGGATGGCATTTGCTCCATCCCGTACGTCATTACGGCAAATCCGCCCACCTACGGAATCAACTACCTGAAGCGGTCGCTCGAAGGGCCGCAGCTGAAATTCAGCGGACAGACACGGGAGGTGTTCCAGTCCCTGATCAGCGTCAACCGACCTCTCCCGACACTTGCTTTTCGTCGCTACATGCTGTCATTGGAAAAAGAGAACATCGAGGATCAGCTGCTTGATCTGTGGATTGCGCTGGAATCCCTGTTCGTTCCTGACGGGAAAAAGGGGGAGATCACGTTCAAGTTGCGGGTGCGAATGGCCTATTATTTTGGCGAGACCTTCGCGGAACGGAAGCGAATTTCCGACTTCATCAAATCATCCTACAACCACCGTTCGGAAATTGTCCACAGCGGCAAGCAGTTTGACAGCGTGCTGGACCAGGAAGTGCTGCTCCTGAGGCGAATGGCCCGGGCAGCGATCCTGAACATCGGAATGGAGGGGATTAGCCTGCAGGAAATGCGCGTGCGTCTGGACGAATTGCTCCTGACCGGAAAAAGTTATACGCAGCAATACGAGCCCGCTTTTTTTGAAAGGGTGTCAATAGTCTGTGAAAATGTCACCTTATCTGTTCAGTGAAAATGTCACTTGAATATCAAATAAAGTGCCCCAGTG
>NZ_JBIYSM020000093.1:0-2709 GCF_044759095.2 Brevibacillus soli | reverse complement strand
GTGACTTCACCTTCCTCGAAAAGTTTTCGTGCGTGGTTGCTTGAAAACTTCTCCTTCTTGGGGTGAAGTCCTTTTTTATGCTTTTCTAGTGCTTGATACTAAAGGGCTCAGAAAACTGCAAAAGGCTCATATAACAATCGAGAAACAAAAGAACGTATTGAGTTTTTTAGGGAACAACAGGAAGGAGTCCCGTCCTCCAAACAAGTTAAACGTACTATTTCGGACGAATCGAAAGATGTAATAATCAGTGCATTAAGAAAAAGATGTAAGGAACAAGAACAAGAGATTAATGAGCTTAAACAACAGTTACAAAAGCTGTACAGTGTAGTATACGAACAAATTTAGAAATATGTCCGCATCCGTATATTCTGAAAAACTTCAGCTGCTAACTTATGATCGAAAGATTTACTAGGTAATGGATCGGGAAATTAGTTAGCCGAGCACGTAACGAAATGATATAGATGGTGCCTTTGCTAAACCTAGACTTCCCTAATTACAAAAACATATTTGATGTACTGTCTGAATAGGTACGGATCATTTAAGAAAAAAAGATGGGTCAGCCAGATCTTTTTGACTGACCTTTCAAAACTTCGAATTCTGTTATACCCGGCTTTTCTAGTCAAATGGAATTGTTAGTTGTTAGTTTGATTTCTTATTCATTTTTTCAGATAGTAATTTTTCAAAATCAGAATACTTCATTGGATCAGGTTTTATTTTTTCATCTTGGAATCGTTTTCCCGCCCTTTTTTCTTCATCAGTGATGTGTTTAAGTTGAGCAACTACGCTATCTCCGTCAATATTAAACCTGCCATAAGCTCCGTTTGTCATGATAAGAGCTTTACCAAACTCTTGGGTGCCAGTATCCACTTCGTCTAAAAACAACACATATTTTTTATTCTCCTCAAGCAGGGGATCTTGAATAAAATCAGCTTCAGGACTGCCATGTTGAAAAAATCGAACAGTTTCAGAAAGCTTTCCTGTTTTGTCTTTATAGTATTTCTCTACTTCCGCTTCAAACTCAGAATACTGTTGACCTTGTTCTTCGTGCACTTTCACCAGCTTAGTTATTTTTAGCTTTGCGATTATTTCAGATTTTGTAATCACCTCGTCTATTGTAGCAGCCGGGAGAAGTCCATTGTGTTTTTTGCGCTCTTTCGCCGCAGAAACATATGTATCATTGTGGGGACCAAATAACGCAAAAGATACCCCACCAGTGATTCCGATAAGTGATAGGATAATAGTCGTGGATGCCAAGATTTTCTTCATGTAAAAACCCTCCTTATTTAGAAGCCGTAAATTGTCTTTACGCCCGTTACATCAGCCGAATGTGGACCTTGAGCTGTTCCACCGCCATCTCCAATCTCTGCATACATAAGGACCTGGGCACACCAACTCTCATCTAATCCCCATACATGCCCCCACTCATGAGCTGCAATTACATCACGGAAAGATCCAAAGTTTTGCATCTTATAGGCATTGTAATCGATTTGCCAGCTTGTCTGGTGCTCTCCGGACTCACCAGTAACAGTGTGATATGCATAATATGGACTGAGGGTCCCCCAATATTCCAAAATGGTGTTTGGGGAACTACTGTTTTCCGTCGCAGTCAATTTGCTACTAGTGGCGGATTTCCACTTAGCTATGCCATTAGCATTCGCAGTTTTATAAGTGGATGTAACAGACTCGTGGTACTTGAAAGTAGCGGAAGTCGAAGGATTATGTGTGCCCAAATAAGACCAACACGAACCGGAAGTAGTTGACACAGTATGAGCAGAGGAAGGAGAAGCATTTGACAGTAACAATAAACATACAGCAGTGAGTGCAGAAAATGTACCAAAACTCTTTTTCTTTAACATAAACATTTCTCCTTTGAAATATGAATTCTAACCTTAATCCTGTTGATCAGGGCAAGATTACATCAGCCTCCTTTTTTGGTAAAAATATACACCTGACCACGTATAATAGAAATAAGGAAACATATTCATTTTTTAAAGATTTTAAATATGCTTGAACTACCAAGAAAAGAAAAGACATGAATCTTAAATAATTGAAAATGAGTACAATGGTCCTTTTTCAGAGACGTGAAAAAATCTTCGGGGTTAATATCGATAATCGCTGCAGTAATCGTTATTGAAAAGGAGAAAAGGGCCCATTTGAGGACCCTTTTCGTGATCAAAGTATTTAATTTTTAAGCACGGCCAGCCAGTTGTTGTTCAGCGAAGGATACTAGACGCTTGGTAATTTCTCCCCCAACCGAACCGTTTTGACGAGAGGTCGTGTCTGCACCAAGAGTAACTCCAAACTCCGCTGCAATTTCATACTTTAATTGATCAAGTGCCTGACCTGCTTGCGGAACCAAACGATTGTTACGGTTACCACCTTGGATTGCCATCTGAATTCAACTCCATCTTAGTATAATTTCGCTACTAATGTCGTTATAAGTAGCATTCAACTTAACCATTCTGAATAACCTCAATGCTACTAATAACTGTAGCCTTATAGATATATCTTTAAAGATTCGATTATTTATTAATGCACATTTTTTATTTTTGAGCCTTTTGCAAAATTAGGTTTTCGTTAAAAAAATGAAGTTAATGATACGTAAGGTTGGAAATTCTACTTTTACAAGGTAAAGCCAAAAAGCGAGATGGGCATAAGGGCAGAATTTTCCTGGTTCCTTTTTTAAAAGAGTGTTATACCGCTTTTTTA
>NZ_JBIYSM020000092.1:0-3130 GCF_044759095.2 Brevibacillus soli | reverse complement strand
CAATGTGATTATCTCCTGTCCCATGGTGACATTTTCATAGAACAGTTACACAGTGACAATATCACAGAACAATAACACACTACAAACACTTTCCTTTGACTTTTTCTAGCTTATCCCCTATACTTTACCTGTTATAAAGCATTTTTTTACAATGGGGTGAATGACAGTGTTCGAGCGCTTATCAGCAGTTGAAGAGCGTTATGAAGAAGTGACCAATCTACTATGTGACCCCGACGTCATTAACGATACAAAGAGATTGCGTGAACTGTCCAAGGAACAGTCCTCTCTGGAAGAGACGGTAACTGCATATCGTGAATATAAATCGGTCAATTCCCAGTTGGAAGACGCCAAGGCGTTGCTGGAAGAAAAGCTGGACGATGAGATGCGCGAAATGGTGAAGCTGGAGATTGCCGATCTTTCCAAGCGCAAGGAACAGCTGGAGGGTCGACTGAAGATTCTGCTGCTTCCGAAGGACCCGAACGACGACAAAAACGTCATCGTGGAAATCCGCGGTGCAGCGGGCGGGGACGAGGCAGCGCTGTTCGCGGCCGATCTGTTCCGCATGTATACCCGCTACGCTGAGCGTCACGGGTTCAAGGTGGAAGTGCTGGAAGCCAACGAGACCGACATCGGCGGTTACAAGGAAATCATCTTCTCCGTCAACGGACGCGGCGCCTACAGCAAGCTGAAGTTTGAGAGCGGCGCCCACCGCGTGCAGCGCATCCCGGCAACCGAATCCGGCGGCCGCATCCACACCTCTACCGCTACCGTGCTTGTTCTGCCGGAAGTGGAAGAGGTGGAAGTGGAGCTGAACGAGAAGGATATTCGGATTGATACCTTCTGCTCCAGCGGCGCGGGTGGTCAGAGCGTCAACACGACCAAATCCGCGGTTCGCGTAACACACATTCCAACCGGAATTGTCGTCTCCTGCCAGGATGAAAAGTCCCAACACTCGAACAAGGACAAGGCCTTGCGCGTATTGCGCGCCCGCCTGTTTGACTTCTACCAGCAGCAAGCGATGGCCGAGCAGGACGCGACCCGCAAGAGCCTGGTCGGTACCGGGGACCGAAGTGAACGGATTCGTACCTACAACTTCCCGCAAAGCCGTGTGACTGACCATCGCATCGGCTTGACCCTGCACCGTCTGGAAACAATTCTGGATGGGGATCTGGACGAAGTGATTGACAACCTGATTATGCACGAGCAGACAGAGCTCTTGAAAAGTCATGCAACAAGCGCGTAAGTGGAATGATGTCGGAACGATTCGCGAAGCCCTGTTACGGGCTTCTTCCTTTTTGCGGGAAGCGGGGATGAAGGACCCTCGGTTTGAGGCGGAGCTGATGATTCGTCATTGTTTGGGCTGGGATCGCACCCGGTTTTTGACCTCGATGCATGAACCGATCAGCCAAGATCATCTCCAAAAGCTGCGTGAACTGTGCGAGCGGCGGATGCGGCACGAACCGCTGCAGTACCTGTTTGGCTGCCAGGAGTTTTACGGCAGACCGTTTGCCGTGGGTCCGGGTGTACTGATTCCCCGCCCGGAGACGGAAATCCTGATTGAACAGGTGCTGCTCCATGCGGGGCGCATCTGGCCGGCAAGTGCTCCATTGCAAGTGGCCGACATTGGTACAGGCAGCGGGGCGATTGCGGTGACGCTGGCCTGCGAACGGCCGAACTGGCAAGTGACGACTGTCGATCTGTCTTCGGATGCAATCGCCATCGCTGCGGAAAACGCGGAACGATTGGGCGCAGCCGTGCGGTTTCTCCAGGGAGACCTGGTGGAGCCGCTGCTGGAAAAAGGTGAGCGGCTCGACATCCTCGTCTCCAATCCGCCGTACATCCCCTCCGCTGATGTGGAGGAGCTCGACCTGGAGGTGCGGGAGTATGAGCCCCGCCTGGCCTTGGACGGCGGTGAAGACGGATTGGACTGCTACCGCCGGTTGTGTGCCGCGCTTCCCTGTCTGTTGAAGGAAAAAGCACTCGTCGCCTACGAGGTGGGAATTCACCAGGCGCAAGACGTGGCTGCGCTGCTCACCGCGTCCGGAGTGATCGACGGCGTGGAAATTGTGCCGGATCTGGCCGGAATAGAGCGGGTCGTAATTGGCTGGCGGATATAAAATCTGCTATAGCCGGGTGGGTTTTCTTAAGAACCGCGTATGTTTGTGAGAGTTTCCGTCCATACTGTTTGCTAGAAAGAGAGAGAGCAAAGAAACGGTATGATAGAGGGAGACGGATAAACATGAAGCGGTTCTTTTTAATTCTGTTTGCTCTTTTTGTTGCGATGATGAGCTGGGAGGGACAGCTTGCAGCGGCCCTTGTTCGAGGTAATGGGCCGATCCCTCAGGAGTCGATTCGCCTGCGGATCCTGGCCAACAGCGACTCCGTTCAGGATCAGTGGGTAAAGCGTGAAGTGCGAGATGCCATTGTTGCCCAGATGAATCTGTGGGTAAAAGAGATCCGTTCGTATGAGGAAGCCAGACAGGTCGTGGCGCAAAAACTGCCAGAACTGCAGGCGCTTGTGGATAAAACACTGAAAGAACGCGGGTTTGCTTATTCCGCTGCTGTGGATTTCGGCCAGGTGGAGTTCCCGACCAAGCTGTACGGTTCCTATCTCTATCCCGCCGGCACCTATGAGGCGCTTCGCGTTCGCATCGGCGAAGCAAACGGACAAAACTGGTGGTGTGTGCTGTTCCCGCCGCTCTGCTTCATCGACATGTCCAATGGGGACGCGGTGCAAGCGGCGGAAATCGACGAGGAGCCGAGCGAACCGGTTGTGGAAGAAATACAGCAAGACGAAGAAGCGGCAAGCGAAGAAACGGGCGAGCGCCGTGACGCCTTGCAGGAACTGCGTTTTGAGCGTCTGGAACGATCGCTGGTCGAAGCGGAAGAACCGCTGCCGGATGCAGCGGAAACAGACAGTGAAAGCGTATCAGAGCAGGTTACGGCTGCTGCCGACACGCCGCAGGTGGAAGTCCGGTTTTTCCTCTGGGAAAAGCTGTCCGCTTTCTTCTAACATGGCTCCCTCTCCTGCCTGTCCCATATTGGGGCAGGCTTTTTTAGTGTATAAGCGTACTATGTCAATTAGTTTTTTCGCCCTTTTTGAGAATGGCAAACACACCTAACGTAATTT
>NZ_JBIYSM020000091.1:0-3462 GCF_044759095.2 Brevibacillus soli | reverse complement strand
TTCGCCGGGCGGGGCCCCGAACACTTTTCTAGCGGCTGTATGGGATGTCCAAATTTATAAATTCTTATACACCAAAAAAATGCTGTCCCCTCGTTGGGTGACAGCATTTTCATTTATTGCAGGGACATCACTTTTGTGATCTGCGGCAGTATTTCGATGAGCGCAACCACGTCCGGAGTGATTTCTTCATCGGTAATGGAAACGAGCAAGGCGTTCTTGCCTTTCTGCTCCCGCGAAACATTCAGTTTGGAAATATTGATCTCCTTTTCCGCGAGAATGCGGGAGACGTCGTAAATGACGCCAGGATAATCGATATGATATACAAGAAGTCCGTGTGAATCAGGAGGAATGCGGCAGGAGCAGTAATTGATTTCACTGAGGTACACTTCCCGGTAATCCTGGGCAAAGGTGTACTTGTTGTCGCCCACCTTCAAAACAGCGAGATGATTGGTATATTCACCGGAGCTTGCCTGTACCGGTACACTCACACCCAAACCGTCCAGCAGCGCCTTGGTGATCTGCTCCCGATTCTCATGCGCCAAAATGGTCAGATTCGCTCCCGTCAACTGCGGCTCCAGGCGTTGTATCAATTGAGCGAGGGATCTGAGACCCGTCGTATCTGTCATGGTTATGCACTCACTTTCATTTCCGAATCCCCATTCATTCGGGAAGAATCCACTCTTCCTTCTCTTTCATTATAGAGGAATAGTTGTCGGAGCGATACCATGCCGTCAAGGTTTTGCCATTTTTCAGGTAGGTAATCTTGTAGATCGTGTTACCCTTGCCGCTTTGTTCAAACGGACTTTTGTCTTTGGGCACGACCTCGATCTGCTGAACCTCTCCACCCTTGGATTGAATGACCTGATGAATTTTTGCGACATGCTCCTTGCTTGTCGTTGACATACCCATATAGGCCAGTATCCCGAGAAGTACGGCCCCCGCCATGAAGAGGATGATCATCCATTTCGATTTATTTACACTTGACGCTTCCACTTCTCTCCCCATCCTTTGTCATTGACCGTTGTCGAGCAGTGTGACGCGGTCGATTGTGCCCCCTCCGAGGCATTCATCCCCGCGGTAAAAGACGACCGCTTGACCGGGCGTGACCGCTTTTTGAGGCTGATCAAACACAACTTCCACCGTGTTGTCTTCACGGACATGTACGGTCACCCCCTGATCGGGCTGACGGTAGCGGAACTTGGCCGTGCAGGTGAACGTCGCAGCCGGCTTGTTGTCGCTGATCCAGTTTACATCTGTCGCAATCAGGCTGGTTGAGTAAAGACGGGGGTGGTCGGAGCCCTCGGCGACGATCAGGACGTTTCGCTCCAGATCCTTGTCCACGACGAACCACGGTTGACCGCTTTTGCCGTATCCGCCGCCGATCCCTAAGCCTTGCCGTTGGCCCAGTGTGTAGTACATCAACCCGTCGTGACGGCCGATCACCGCACCTTCCACCGTTTCAATATCTCCCGGTCGGGCCGGCAGGTAGTTTTGCAGGAACTCGCGGAAGTTTCGCTCCCCGATGAAGCAAATACCTGTGCTGTCCTTCTTCTTTGCAGTGGCCAGGCCTGCTTTTTCGGCAATTTCCCGTACCTGCGGTTTGGTCAGATGGCCGATTGGGAACATCGTCTTGGACAGCTGGGCTTGTCCCAATGCGTTCAGGAAGTAGGTTTGGTCCTTGTTGTTGTCCGCACCGCGCAACAGCTTGTACTCCCCGTCGCGATACTCCACCCGGGCGTAATGACCCGTGGCGATATAGTCGGCACCCAGATCCATTACTTTTGCCAGCAGCTCACCAAATTTGATTTCCCGATTGCACATGACATCCGGGTTGGGAGTGCGTCCCCGTTTATATTCATCCAGAAAATACTGGAAGACCTTGTCCATGTATTCTTTTTCAAAGTTCACTGTGTAGTACGGTATGCCCAATTGGTCGCAGACGCGCCGTACATCCTGAAAGTCTTCTTCCGCCGTGCAGTGGCCGAATTCATCGGTATCGTCCCAGTTTTTCATGAAGATCCCGATTACGTCGTAGCCTTGCTCCTTCAGCAGGTAGGCTGTAACGGAAGAGTCGACGCCCCCGGACATACCGACGACGACGCGTGTCTCTTCTGGTCTTTTCATTTCTGTGCCCCTCTTTTTTTAAAATGTATCCTTATCAATGTACCATGTTTTGCAGAAGAATTCATGTATCCCTGCACTTTGCATACAAAAATGCCTGCCAAAAGCGGCAGGCTTGATCATTACTATTCCATGCGGGAAGCCTCGTCCGTGATTTCCGAACGGAATCCGTCGATACTTTCTTCTCGCCGCTGGTTCTTTGCTTCGATGTTTGCACAATCTTTTGGAGACGTTTCCTCCGCATGCGCCTTCAGGTAATCGCGGGATTCGCGAATGTTCGCCTCTGTGCTTTGAATCATTTGCTGCAGCTTTTCCACATTGTCTGAACGGTCGTCGGGTTTGGCCATCAGGAACACTCCTTTGTCAAAAATGGATCATACCTGTACCATTATGCACCCGAAATCATCCAAATATGTATGGAGACCCTGCCATTAATCGGTCGGCCGCGGTCCCGCATCCATGCCCGACTCCGTTACCGTCATCAACGGCTTGACCGTCATGTCGCCATGGACGCGAATCTGACAGGAGAGACGCACGTTATCCTGAGTGATGCCTTTCGACTCCCGCAGCTGCGCCTCTGCTTCACTCATCGCGCCGGGGTCGCCTGCCAGCACTTCTACGCGACAGGTGGTGCATCGAGCGTTGCCACCGCAGCGGTGAAGAATGTCAACCCCGTTGTCTTCCAAAGCGAGAACCAGCTTGGTTCCTTCCTCTACTTCAAACGTTCCTTTTCCAACAACATCAATTTTTGGCATGTTCTTCCCTCCTTCTGCTCCTTATCGTATCATGACGCGTTCAAAAGACAAAATCGCTTGTGTTATTATGATACCAACCATGTCAAACTGAAACGGCGGGCGGGGAGGTGAATGCCTATGGCTGAACGAACCATACGAAAGCTGGGTGACCCCGCTTTGCGGGAGGTTTGTAAACCGGTAACCGAAATCACGCCCAACATCATAAAACTGCTATGTAAAGCAGGGCCATCTCTATCATGAGCTGACGAAGGAGCGGGTTGACGTGCTTGAGATGATTCGCATCTCAAGAAGGAATGGATAACCGAAGATGTTGATACCAGCAGGAACCGGACCGTCTTAGGGGCGGTCCGTTTTTTTTCGGTGTATAAGAATTTATAACATTGGGACATCGAATACAGCCGCTAGAAAAGTGTTCGGGGCCCCAGCCGACACCAGCGTTAGCTAGTTACTCCTGAAAAAATCGTTTTTTGGCAGAAGCATCTCATTGTGGTGAATCTCAGGGGGCTACCGTGTAACTGTATCCGTTAATCGTTGCTTATTTGGCCATTTGGGCTGCTCTTCTGAGGTTATGAGCCCAGATTCCGAA
>NZ_JBIYSM020000090.1:0-3653 GCF_044759095.2 Brevibacillus soli | reverse complement strand
AGGGACTCGCTCGACTTGCATGTATTAGGCACGCCGCCAGCGTTCGTCCTGAGCCAGGATCAAACTCTCCAATAAAGTTAGAAAGAAATTGATCAAGGTTCAAAAACATGTTTGCTTGGCTATTTAAAACGCTTCGCTGTTCAGTTTTCAAAGAGCATTTTCTTGCTTGTCCTTGCGATCTGGAACGTTATTTCGTTTCATGTTCTCTCGAGGACAAGAAATAATCTATCATGTCTGTCCGGATTAAGTCAATAGGTTTTTTTAAAAAAATCTAGGTAAGATGTTCCTCTTCCCATTTGCGTCTTCGCGCGTATTTGGAAAGATCGTTGGGGGAGGCGACTCGTGCGTACATTCGGAAGAGGATCGAGTATCGTTCCTCCATGGCTCGTTTCACTAAATAATCAATACGTTTGTCGCTAAAATCCAACAGCATTTCTTCCAACTCTCGTTTCAGCAGATACTCCAGTTCCTGTACTTCCTTGGTATTGAATAAGAATCCTAGCAACGATATCTACCTCCGCCTCGCCGAGTCTACCCTTTATCTTTTCCAACCCGCTCTAGCCGTATTCAGTTCAAGAGTAGTAAATATCGATTGCATTATTTTATTAATAATAAAAAGCCTCCGGAGTACCGAAGGCCTTCCCTTCCAAACCCTTTTACTTAAACAGTTGAAACTGTCCGCCCACTGTGTTTTGCAATAGCAGCGGCGTCACGACACTTTCCACAAAGGCGGCGATAAACAGCAGGACAACAACCGTTAAAACCGCTGCAGGAAACTGCTTTAAAGCGGCATGCCATTCGTTCTTTACCAGCTCCGCTCTGTTGATACGCAGCAAAGCCCCGATGGATCGAAAGCTCAACATCCCCAGCCGAATACCCACTGCTGAAGCAAAAACGACAGCTGGGAGTTCAAAGATTCCGTGCGGCAAAATACCCACCGCGAACACAAGGAGCGGATTAACACCGGCTGCACTGATTTTTGCCATGATAAACCCGAGCAATACCCCGTTCGACAACAATCCCACGATGGGAAAGACAGCAAAGAATACTCCCAACGCCATCATCATCAAGGAACTGATCACGTTGTTTTTAAAGATCGCCCAGAACGTAGCGGCCACACTTCCACCGTTCTCCTTGATCCGGTCAACGATCTCTTTAATTTGTGCCAGCATTTGTTTGGCGAGAGTCTCGACCATATCCGCCTGGAAAAAACCAATGGTCGCTCCCCCCAGCAGCAACAAGCCCGCGGCCAGAAAATATCCCTTGTTATCTGACCACAACTGCCGCAGTTGATTTCCCATGAAACACTCTCCTTTTTCTCCTGCTACTACCACTATATGTATTGTAACGCAATTATACCCGTTAGGACAAAGAATATCCTTGTCTACTCCGCCATACATTGGTTATGGGGACAAAGGGTAAAGGGGTGCTGCAAGGTGAAATACATATTTGTGGTAAGTTCAAGGCGCATCAAGCAGATGCTGATCATTTTTACCGCGGTGCTTTTGGCAATCGGAATTGCGTACGCGGAACGAGATACGATTGCCGTTTTTACAGGCGGCGATAAGGGCAAAGTTCCGCAAGCCATCTACAAGGTGGATACCAACGAGAAAAAAATCGCCCTGACCTTTGATATTAGTTGGGGAGAGACGAGAGCGACGCCCATCCTTGACATTTTGAAGGAAAAGAAAGTGAACAAGGCGACCTTCTTCCTCTCCTCGCCATGGAGTCAACGCCATCCCGACATCGTGAAACGAATCGTCGAAGACAAATACGAAATCGGCTCTCACGGCCATAAACACGACGATTACACCAAGTATTCGGATGAAGAGATACGGAATCAAATCGGGAAGGCTCACACCATCCTAACCGAGCTCACCGGCAAACAACCCAACTTGATCCGCATGCCCAACGGCGACTTTGACAAACGGGTCCTTCACGTAGCGGCCGATATGGGTTATACCGTGATTCAATGGGATACCGATTCCAAAGACTGGACGAATCCCGGTGTAGACACGATCGTCAAAAATGTTCTCTCCAAGGCGCATCCTGGAGACATCATCCTGATGCACGCAAGCGACTCGTGCAAACAGACGCATTTGGCATTGCCGGCCATTATCGACCGACTTCGGGCGGAAGGGTACCAGTTCGTCACCGTCTCCGAACTGATCGCCGGATCGCAGGTAAAAAGCGAGGAAGTAAACTGACAAAAACAAAAGCTGGTCCCCCAACAGGATCAGCTTTCTTTGTTTACCAGACGATGCAGCTGCATGACTTGCCACACGTTTGAGAACAGAAGCGGAACGCTCATGAACAGAATCGTCTCGTTATCATTTTGCCTCAGGGCAGGAATCCACTCAATGGTCGTAAATACAAACATGAAAAACAGGGTAGGAATCCATGCATTCGGGTTGGTGAGGCGGACCTTCGCATAAGCAGTAACCAGCGAGACCAACAATAAAAGTGCAGGCGCCACAAAAAAAGGCCAGATGGAGCTGTTCTGTCCAAACACCGTGTAGCGCAAATAAACGGTATCAAAAAATGTGAACAGGATGAGAAAAATTTGGATGCTCTTCCATAGCGAAGCGCTTTTGAACAGACCTAGAGCGAAATAATTGATGGTCATGTACGCAAAAAACCCCATCTGTGCCACAATACTGATCGTCAACCCGACCAGAATGTTCATCAGGGTGACGACAAAAAAGTTTCCGATGGTGCCGCCAAATACTTTATCCGGCGCCAAAATCATGCCGACGAGTATTCCACCCAATCCCCCGATCAGCAGGGTGGTAAAAAACAGCCAGCCGTATTTGCGCAAATTCAACGTTCGTCCCTCCTATCCAACATCGTTTTGATTGTACCAACCCATGCAAGAAAATACTAGCGTAAGAACGTGACGAAATGAGCACGTTAGAGGTAGGAAGGGAACGAGGAGGGTATCCATCCCATGAAGAAAAGGACATTTCCTTTTTGGCTGTTTCTGACCGTCGGAATCCTCTTGACAAGCTGTAGCGGTCAAGCGCAGGTTTCTTCACCGCCTGATTATAAGACGGTAAAAGATATGGTTCTCGACATCTTGCAAACAGAGGAAGCGAAAAAATCAGTCGCCAAAATGATGCAGGACGAGAAGTTTCAGCAATCGGTCATGATGGACAAGGAAACCTTGAGAACCACCATGATTCAAAGCATTGCGCAGCCGAATAATCCGCAAATCAAGGAAGCGTTCAAGGATCCGAAGTTCACCAGTACGTTGGCCAAATCGATGAAAGACGAGCACAAAAAGCTCATGAAGGATCTTATGAAGGATCCCGAATACCAAAAAGAGCTGATGGCCATCATGAAGGACCCCGAGTTTGAAAAAGGTTTGATGGAACTCATGAAAAGTTCTGCCTACCGCAAGCAAACCATGCAAATCATGAAGGAATCACTCCAAAGCCCTCTGTTCCAGGCTGAATTAATGAAACTGATGACCAAAGCCCAGGAAGAGATGATGAAACCGAAGGAACAGAAGAAAGGGAAAAAAGGCGGCGGGGGTGGCGAAGGCGGGGGCGACTCCATGTAAGAAAACCCACCCGGCATTAGCTAGTTTCCCCTGAAAAATTCCTGGGGTAAGTCAAAAACAAAAGGAATTCAGCTCTCTAAATGGAAGTAGT
>NZ_JBIYSM020000089.1:0-3669 GCF_044759095.2 Brevibacillus soli | reverse complement strand
CAATGTGATTATCTCCTGTCCCATGGTGACATTTTCATAGAACAGTTACACAGTGACAATATCACAGAACAATAACAAGCCCCCACCGCTTAAATTGACTGTTTACGCCTCTTTCAAGTAAGATCAATGTTATGTACAAGTCTCGGAGGTGACCTGCTTTGAGTACCATTTCCCGCAAGGAAGTCGAACACGTAGCCAATTTGGCCCGTCTCAACCTGACGGAAGAAGAGGCCGAGCGCTATACCAAAGATCTGAACGCCATTCTGGAGTTTGCCGCAAAGCTGAACGAGCTCGACACGTCCGACGTACCGCCCACCAGCCATGCGACAGACGTGAAAAATGTCATGCGCGAGGACGTGAACCGTCCGTCCGTTTCCCGCGAAGAGGCGCTGCGCAACGCGCCAGAGCACGAAGACGGCCAGTTCAAGGTTCCGGCTGTGTTTGAATAAAAGACGTACGAAGCCCCCTGCGGGGACCTGGGTGTGGCTGCGCATAGAAGAAAATCGAGGTAGTTTCGCCACTAAGAAGGGAGGAAACAGCGTGTCTTTATTTGACAAGCGTTTATCAGAGATACATAGCGACCTGAGAAAGAAAGAAATTTCTGTCACCGATCTGGTGGAAGCCTCGCTCACCAGCATCAGGGAAGCGGATGGTGAAGTGAAATCCGTCCTGTACGTCGATGAAGAACAGGCCCGCCTTCAGGCAAAAGCGTTGGACGAGCGTCTGTCCCAGGGAACGGAAGAGCTGGGGCTTTTGTACGGCTTGCCGGCCGGACTGAAGGACAACATCGTCACGCAGGGGCTCCGCACCACCTGCGCCAGCAAATTTTTGGCCAATTACGACCCGATCTACGATGCGACGGTGTCGAAAAAGGTAAAGGATGCCGACGCCCTGATCGTTGCCAAGCTGAACATGGACGAGTTTGCCATGGGCGGTTCCAACGAAAACTCCGGATTCTTCCCGACGAAAAACCCGTGGAACACGGAGTACGTACCGGGGGGATCGAGCGGCGGTTCCGCAGCAGCGATGGCTTCCCGCCATTTTTACTTTACGCTCGGTTCCGACACCGGCGGTTCCATCCGCCAGCCGGCCGCTTTTTGCGGCGTGGTGGGTCTGAAGCCGACCTATGGACGCGTTTCCCGCTTCGGTCTGGTGGCGTTTGCTTCGTCGCTTGACCAGATCGGCCCGATTACCAAGAACGTGGAGGACGCTGCTTACGTGCTGCAGGCAATTGCCGGCCATGACGAGTACGATTCCACCTCAGCCGCAGTTGACGTTCCGGACTATCTGTCTGCTCTGACCGGTGATGTAAAGGGACTGCGCATTGGCGTACCGAAGGAACTGATTGGGGAAGGAATCGATGCGGAGGTTCGTGACGCCGTGCTCGCCGCCCTGAAGCAGCTGGAGAGCATGGGGGCGACCTGGAGCGAGGTCTCCATGCCGCACACTGAATACGCAGTGCCTGCGTACTATCTGCTTGCTTCCTCGGAGGCATCCTCCAACCTGGCCCGTTTTGACGGCGTGCGCTACGGCGTGCGTGCCGACAACGCGGACAACCTGATCGAGCTGTACAAGGAATCGCGCAGCCAGGGCTTTGGCTCCGAAGTGAAGCGCCGCATCATGCTGGGGACATACGCCCTCTCCTCCGGTTACTATGACGCGTATTACAAAAAGGCGCAGCAGGTGCGCACGCTGATTATCCGCGACTTTGAGAGCGTGTTTGCCAACTTCGATGTCATCCTGCACCCGACCACGCCGACTACGGCGTTTAAGATCGGGGAAAACATCGACGACCCGGTGAAAATGTACCTGGAAGACATCTGTACGGTACCGGTCAACCTGGCCGGTCTTCCGGCCATCAGTGTACCGTGCGGCTTTGCTGCGAACGGTCTGCCGATCGGCATGCAGATCGTCGGCAGGGCGTTTGACGAGTCCACCATCCTGCGCGTGGCCCACGCCTATGAACAGGCCACAGAGCATCATCTGCGCAAACCGGAATGGGTGAGGGGGTAAGAGTGATGAACCAGTTTGAAACCGTCATCGGCCTGGAGGTCCACGCCGAACTTTCCACCAAGAGCAAAATCTTCTGCGGCTGTCCGACCGAATTTGGCGCGCCGCCGAATACGCATACCTGCCCAATCTGTCTGGGCCATCCCGGCGTGCTGCCTGTCACCAACAAGCAGGCCGTAGAATTTGCGATGAAGGCTGCCCTCGCATTGAACTGCGAAATCTCACGCGAGACCAAGTTCGACCGGAAAAACTACTTCTACCCGGACTCGCCAAAGGCGTACCAGATCTCCCAGTACGACCAGCCGATCGGCAAAAACGGCTGGATTGACATCGAGGTGAACGGGGAGAAAAAACGCATCGGCATCAACCGTCTGCACCTGGAGGAGGATGCCGGCAAGCTGACCCACTCTGAGTATGGCGGAGGCTCGCTCGTCGACTTTAACCGCGTCGGCGTGCCGCTGGTGGAGATCGTTTCGGAACCCGATCTTCGCTCCCCGGAAGAAGCGAAGGCCTATCTGGAAAAATTGAAGTCGATCCTGCAGTACACCGAGGTGTCCGACGTGCGCATGGAGCAGGGCTCGCTGCGCTGCGACGCCAACGTCTCCATCCGTCCGGTCGGGCAAAAGGAGCTCGGCACGAAGACCGAGCTGAAAAACATGAACTCGTTCCGCAACGTGCAGGCCGGTCTGGAGTACGAAGTGGAGCGGCAGAAGCTGGTGGTCCTCTCCGGCGGCAAAGTGGTGCAGGAAACCCGCCGCTGGGACGAAAACAACCGGAAGACCGTCGCGATGCGCAGCAAGGAAGAAGCTCACGATTACCGCTACTTCCCGGACCCGGACCTGGTGCGCATGCAGATCTCCGACGAGTGGATCGAGGCGGTAAAGGCCTCCATTCCGGAGCTTCCGGACGCCCGTCAGTCCCGCTACATCAACGACTACGGCCTGTCGAGCATCGACGCCGGGGTCATCACCATGTCCAAGGAGACGGCCGACTTCTTTGACGAAGCCGTGAAGACCGGCGCAGACGCGAAAGCGGTGGCCAACTGGCTCATGGGAGAGCTGCTCGGCTATCTGAATGCGAACAACCTGGAACTGAAGGACGTCAAAATCACGCCGCACGGCCTCGGCGAGATGATCAAGCTGATTGAGAACGGCACGATTTCTTCCAAGATCGCCAAAACCGTCTTCAAAGAGATGGTGGAGACGGGCAAGGACCCAAAAGCGGTTGTCGAAGAAAAAGGGCTGGTGCAGATCAGCGACGAGGGCGCTCTGCGTCAGGTAGTCGCCGAAGTCATCGCCGGCAACCCGCAAGCGGTGGAAGACTTCAAGGCCGGAAACGAAAAGGCTCTCGGTTTCTTCGTCGGACAAGTGATGAAGCAAACCAAAGGCAAGGCCAACCCGCCGCTGGTCAACAAGTTGATCATGGAGGCGCTCCAAAGCGTGTAGAAAAACCGGCACTCTCCCTGTTTACGGGGAGAGTGTTTTTTGGTATATAGGAATTTATAAAATTGGACATCCCATACAGCCGCTAGGAAATTGTTCGGGGCCCCGCCCGGCGAAGAAAGGGACCCCACTCGGCACAGCG
This sequence comes from Brevibacillus soli, assembly GCF_044759095.2. Lineage (NCBI taxonomy): Bacteria > Bacillati > Bacillota > Bacilli > Caryophanales > Paenibacillaceae > Brevibacillus > Brevibacillus soli. Next base: position 75 of record NZ_JBIYSM020000089.1, on the reverse strand, counting down.
ATAGCTAGTTTCCCCTGAAAAATTCCTGGGGTAAGTCAAAAACAAAAGGAATTCAGCTCTCTAAATGGAAGTAGT
>NZ_JBIYSM020000088.1:0-3879 GCF_044759095.2 Brevibacillus soli | reverse complement strand
ACTACTTCCATTTAGAGAGCTGAATTCCTTTTGTTTTTGACTTACCCCAGGAATTTTTCAGGGGAAACTAGCTAAAGTCGGCTGGGTTTTCTTATACTTCAAATCGACCGATGACTTCTTCCAGCTGTTTTGACATCTGGTTCAACGCATTGACGGAAGCGGCGATCTCTTCGATAAACGCCAGCTGCTGCTGAGTAGTGGCAGCCACGCTTTGCGTGTTGCCGGAGGATTCTTTGGCAATACGCGCAAGTTCTTCAACGGAAGCGGCAACCTGGTCGGAACTTGCCGAAATTTCCTCAGTGACAGCCGACACTTCGGCGATTTGATCGGCAACATGCTGGGTCGACGCGAGGATTTTTTCGAAGGCTTGTCCCGCTTCGTTGACGATAGTTATACCGATCTGGACTTCTTCTGTACCTTTGTTCATCGTTTCTACGGCCCGGTTTGTACCCGTCTGGATTTCCTCGATGATCTGGGTGATCTGACGAGCGGAATCGGCGGTTTGTTCTGCCAGTTTTCTTACCTCGTTGGCTACTACGGCAAATCCTCTTCCGTGTTCCCCGGCACGCGCAGCTTCGATCGTCGCATTGAGCGCCAACAGATTCGTTTGTGAAGCGATGTCGCTGATGGTATTGACAATCTTGCCGATGCTTCTGGAGTGCTCGGCCAGCTCTTTTACAGCTGCAGCGGAATGACCAACGGATGTCTCGATCGTACCCATTTGCGAAATGACGCGTTGGATGGACACATTCCCCTGTTCCGCTTCTTTCGCGGAATTTTGCGACGATTCCGATACGGCTACAGCCGTTTCGGTGATGCGCTGAATCCCAACTACCATTTCATTGATTCCGATTTTGCTTTCTTCTACACTGTATACCTGTACTTCAGCGCCGCTGGCAACCTCCTGAATCATGGTAGCGATCTGGTTGACAGCCTGTTTTGTTTGTTCCGCACTCGCCATCAATTCGATAGAGGAGGCGGAAACATTGCCGCTTGCTTGTTTTACCTGTGCAATCAGCGCGCGAATGTTTTCTGACATCTGGTTAAACGCTTCGCCAAGCTGGCCCAGCTCATCTTTTCGATTCAGGTTGATCTGCTTATGCAATCGGCCCTGTGCGATCTCTTGAGCAGCGTTGACCACCATGCTGAGAGGATTCACAATGGAGCGGGCCACCAACTGACCGACGAGGGCGGACAGCAGAATGGCAATCACGATCAATCCGATCTGGACGTAGAAAATATTTTGCTGCAGGGCTTTTGTCTGCTCGTAACTGTTCAGGGCAAGCTTGTTGTTTAGATCGACGGTTTCCTGCAGGTACTCTGTCAAGGCGTCTTTTTTCGAAACGAGTTGGGAGTTGTATGTACTGACTGCAAGAGCCATGCCGTTGCTGCTGCCAACCGACTCATTTCCCTTTTTCATCCAATCGATGATCCCGTTCAGATCTTTGGAGTAGCCGTTCCAAATGAGTGTAAATGTTTGCAGGTCTCCGGCGTTAATTCCGTATTTGGCCTGGTTTTCGGTTAGTTGTGCGACTTCCTTGGTCACCTTTTCTTTTAGCTCAACGATTATTTTTGTCTGTTCCTCGGCCGATTCGTGTTTTGTTAAGAGTGCCGAAGCGGTGTATGCATTCAGTCTTTCGAAATCGGTGGAAAGGCCCAGCAATCCGGAAACAGATTGCAGGCGGTCTTCGTACAATTCCTGTGTGGCTTGTGCCGCCTTTGATTGTGAGTACAGCCCGACCCCGCCTACGGCCAGCATAAACAATAAAATGAGGATGTAAGACGTGTACAGCCTGTAAATGATCTTCCTGCTGCCGCTCTTGCCGGAAAAGGGTAATGTGGAAAATGGTTTTTTCAACGGCATCTTGAAGGAGAATTTTTTCAATGGAACTTCTTTCGGCAATGTAAGCGGCTTGACCTTAGAAAATGGATTTCGGAACAGGTTTCTCATCATAATACTCCTCTCTCTATTCACTAACAAAACCAAATCCAACCAGTACCCCTTTTCCCCATTTTTAACAGCGATAAACGTTAAATGTAATTTTTAAGCAAACTTTTTAGACGATGGAATGTTCCTAGGGAACGAACCGCCTTTTCCAGAGGGGGAATGTGCTGCCGGCGCTTCTTGATTCTTCTAGAGCTGTAAAAAGGATATAGCAGTTTGTTATCATCCCTACACAAGATAAAGATGATCTGGGAAGAGAATTTCATCCTCAAGACTACTCCCACCACTATATCGTAACGATCCGCTTCATGATTCCCTTATATCATGGGAAGGAAGCAGCGAATTTTCGAATAGATGTTGAAAAAAGCCTGAATATGGTAGTGGAGGAATTCAACTTGAAGAAGATAAATCGATTTCAAACCTGCTGGAAAAAGGATTTTTCAAACTCTTTATTTGTTGGGGAAGCCTGGCATCCGCTTATTGGTTATCAGGGGAGATTTGAACGTCGGCTTTTCATCTATATGTTCAAGGAATATATGGTGTAGGGACTTGTGGAGGCAAGCGCGCCGGTTTATCTCGGTTCAGACGATCTCGTCGCTACATGGGCTGCGGTTTTTTGGGCCATACTAAGCGCGTGAGGTGGGGACGCGGTATGGAGAAAGCGGTCTATTTTTCCGTTTCATGGCGGGATGCGGCGGAATTTACGAACAAGCTGAAGCAAAGCGGTCTTCGCTACTCGATTGAACAATTTCCCGGCAGCAAAAGCTTGGCGTTTGTTTTTCCACAGGTAAGCATGAGTCAGTATGTCTACCTCTATGTCCTTTTCGGCAGCGACGGTATAGATTATCAACGTAAAAAGAGCAGCGAGCGCAAAAATTTCTGGTCAAGGTGGAGATCAGATGGATAGCAAGCAATCCCCTTATGAACAGCGGGACCATGAACACCTGGAAGTGGACGAGTCTCTGGAATCGTTTTTGGATAAACGGAACGAGACATAGTGGACCTTTTACTGAACTTTCACAAAATAGTAACCAAATTTCTATACAATTGTCTGTATTTTCGAATATAATCGATAACAGAGAAAGAGACCTATAGGGTAGAGGTGGAGTAAGGATGTTATTGATATTAACCGAAACAACGTGCAAAATCTGCAAAGCCAAGCTTACGGAGTATGAAATTAAGCACAAGGATGGACTTTGCATGGAGTGTCATAAGGAGGAAGAATTGGCCGGACGAAAGAAAGAAGAATAGATAGCTCGAGAAGGATCACCGTCTCCGCCTATGAGCGAGGCGGTTTTTTCATGATTTTATTATGAAAAAAGACTTGATATTGTCGTAACCAATGCGTTATCATTCATGCTCTGACGTGTATTTGTGCAGCTTACTCAAAATCATTGAAGCCTCTCTAAAATTTCCTATTGATTTTGGTTGGTAGATGTGATAGATTAATTCTTGCGCCGGTGATGAGCTTGGCGAAGATTGCTAAAAAATCTGGTGGATACCAGTAGTGAAGGTAAAAGTTTTGGGGCTGTAGCTCAGTTGGGAGAGCGCCTGCCTTGCAAGCAGGAGGTCATCGGTTCGATCCCGTTCAGCTCCACCATTATGGATGGATGTCCGAGAGGCCGAAGGAGCACGATTGGAAATCGTGTAGACGGGGATAACTCGTCTCGTGGGTTCAAATCCCACTCCATCCGCCATTCAATCCGGCCCGTTGGTGAAGCGGTTTAACACAGCAGCCTTTCACGCTGTCATTCAGGGGTTCGAATCCCCTACGGGTCACCATAATTCACCCCAAAAAGTGAAGTGAGCCTTCGAAGCTTATTCCGAATACTTTTCGGGGGCCCATAACAACAAGTTGGAGGCTTAGCTCAGCTGGGAGAGCATCTGCCTTACAAGCAGAGGGTCGGCGGTTCGATCCCGTCAGCCTCCACCAT
>NZ_JBIYSM020000087.1:0-4192 GCF_044759095.2 Brevibacillus soli | reverse complement strand
CGGTTCACCGCCTGCCGCCATAGAGGCAAACCATATTGGCATACAATCGCTTCCATCAGCCTGTATCCGTCTTCTGTCCCCTGCCCGTTTGCCCCGTTCTGATCAGGTGCAGGGCATACAAAACAGGCCGCCGGATTGCCTCCGCGTACGTCCCCAGCTGCCCCATCTGGCGAAAAACTTCTCGCCCCGGTTTGGGATTGACCTCGATCAACCAGACACGTCCCTCCACATCAACGCCGATGTCCAGGCCAAATTCAATCATTCGTCCGAAGCGCTCCTCCAATGTTACCGCTGTTTGATGAGCCAGCTCATGGCATTCTCGCAGGATCTCTCCTGCTTTCTCCGATCCGAATCGCTTGCCCATAAATGTTTCGAACGCCACGGCTTTTCCCCCGCCGTGCAGATTGGAGACAGAACTGCCGCTCGCCCCCAAGCGTACCCCGCAGCCAGTAACGCTCCAATCTCCGCGCTCATCCTTCTGGATCAGAAGGCGAACGTCCACAACCCGATCCGAAACCAACGAAAGATGCAGTCCTTGCTGTACCATGAAGTTCCCGTCGCGAATCTGATTTTCTTTCACCCAGCTGTTGACCAAGCTTTCCATCGCTGCTGCCGTCTTTACATGGAGGTTGCGTTTGGCCATTCGCCTGTCTCGCCCCTGAAGCTGGTATCCGTTTGCCTGTGCCGCCACCTTTAAAATGCTGCGGCCTCCTGTTCCGTTGCCTGGTTTGATGTACAACAAAGGATGATGCCCGAGCATCTGACGAAGCCCAGTGGGTGAATACGCAACGGTTTGCGGAATCCATCGCTTCACTCGTTCATCCGCCCCCAGCAGCTGCGTGATCTGCCATTTTTTCGCGAAGGTGCTGTTCGCATAACAAAACAGCTTGCGATGGCGAAGCCGCAAGTATTCTTTTACACGCTTGCGATACCGATCGATGACAATGTTGGGCCAGGGAAACCATTTGACTTCCCACCCCCCTCCGACCTTTGGAACGAATCCCCTGATTTTGCGCTGTTGAACAAACACATCCTGTTGGGAAAAGAGATAGACGACGGCATCCAGCTTTTGTCCGGCCTGCACCAGACGTCTCAAGTAGCCGGGTTCTTCAAACCGCTTTCCCATTCGCCAGGTCAAGATGCCGATCACGGGTTTGCTCATGGACATGCCACCTTTTTTGGCTGTTTCATCATCAGTGTATGACCGACGGCTACGAGCGGGCACTCTAAACGTAAAACTCTAAGAAAACCCACCCGGCATTAGCTAACGCTTCGCCGGTCGGGGCCCCGAACCCTTTCCTTGTGGCTGTATTCGATGTCCCAATGTTATCAATTCTTATATACCAAAAAAGCCTCTCCTCCGCCTGTTTCGGCAGGAGAGAGGCTTTTGGATGATTAGAATTTCGCAGCGACTTCTTCCGCTTGGATTTTTGCTTTGTCGAGAACAGCGTCCTTATCGAGGAAAGATGTTCCTTCCGCCCGAATGATGGTGTAGTCTGTAATGCCCATGGTAGCCAAAACGAATTTCAGGTAGTGATGGGAGAACTCGACGTCTGCTGTCGGACCTTCAGAGTAAACCCCGCCGCTGCCTTGGATGACAGCTGCTTTACGTCCTCCAAGCAAGCCTTCAATGGTGCCGGCTTCGGTGTAGCGGAACGTTTCACGGGCAATCAGAACATTGTCGATGTAATCCTTCAATCTGGATGGAATGTTCCAGTTAAAGAGCGGCAGTACGATCACGTATTTGTCAGCGCTTTTGAACTGTTGGAGAATTTCACCCATCCGGCTTACCTTGGTTTTTTCCTCTTCGGTCAAGGATTCCCCGGCCGCTAATTTGCCCCAGGCGCTGAGAACCACATCGTCAACCGTCGGTACATTGTCTCGATAGACGTTGATGGTTTCGATGGTATCGTTTGGGTTCTGAGCCCGGTATGTGTGGATGAAGGTGTCTGCGACTTGCAGGCTAAAGCTCTGTTCAACGGACGTTTTCGGATTGGCATTAATGACGAGAAGCTTACTCATGGTACTCTCCCTTTCCAAATAATGTAATTTACTAACCGATTGTTTTATAATAACTAAAGGTTAGTTGCTTTATATTTGTATAGTAAGGTTATTACCTTACTTTTGTCAAGTGAGTATGTTACAATGATGTGTAAATTGATGTCGTATTGAGGTGACGCCATTGTGGGCCAGGATTTTGCAGGCGAGCAGATGTGTCCCAAGTATGAAGGGGCGATGAACATTCTCGGAAAGAGATGGACAGGATTGATCATCCACGTGCTGCTGCGTGGCGCTTGCCGCTTCAAGGAGATTCGTGAAATGGTTCCGCAGATGAGCGACAAGATGCTCTCGGAGCGGCTGAAGGAACTGGAGGAGCTGGGGATTTTGGAACGGAAGGTATATCCCGAGATTCCAGTGCGGATTGAATATGAATTGACAAAAAAAGGACAAGAACTTCGCCCGGTCATCGAATCCATCCAGGCTTGGGGGCACAAATGGATTCCATAAGAACCATGTAAAAATCCCGTTGCTTTTTGGTAAAAAAAGCGACGGGACTTTTTTTCGGGACAGGAATAACCGCTTCCCCCGCTATGTACACTCTACCAACCAAGGTGAGGGGAGGTTGCCGATGAGAACAGCGTTGTACATTCGCGTCAGTACGGAAGAGCAGGCGAAGGAGGGTTTTTCCATCGCTGCGCAGCGGGACAAATTGCTGTCGTACCTGCATTCACAAGGCTGGACGCTGTGCAGCATTTACACCGACGAAGGATTCAGCGCGAAAAACACGTCTAGACCGGAGCTTCAGCGGCTTTTGGCAGACATGCGGTCAGGGAAGCTGGACGTCGTCCTGGTATACCGCCTCGACCGCCTCACCCGCTCCGTTTTGGATTTATACCAACTGTTAAAGGAATTCGACCGGTACGGTGTTCGCTTCAAAAGCTGCACGGAGGTGTACGATACGACTACTGCCATCGGACGTTTGTTTATCACGTTGGTCGCAGCACTGGCGCAGTGGGAGCGGGAGAATTTGGCGGAGCGCGTCAAACTGGGAATGGGGCAAATGGTTCGGGAGAAAAAGCGGCCGGGCGGTCCCCCTCCTTACGGCTATGACATCCGGGAAGGAAGGCTCGCGATCAATCCGCATGAGGCTGAGGTGGTCCGCTGCATCTATCGACGTTTTTTGTCGGGATTTGGGCCGTTGCAAATTGCCGAAGAGTTGAACCGTCAGGGATATCGGGGGAAAATGGGAGCCCCTTGGAGTGCCGGCACCGTCTCACACCTTTTGCAAAACCACGTCTATTCCGGTACGCTTCGCTGGAATTACGCGCTGGGCGGCCAACGTCTCAATCCTCCGGAGGAATGGATGTTGGTTGAACAGTCCCATCCTCCCATTGTGGAAGCAGAAACATTTGACCGGGTTCAACAGCTGATGGAGAAGCGGCGGAAGACTCATCCGCGCGCACTCGCCTCCGATTTTATCTTCTCCGGGATCTTGTACTGCAGCCGTTGCGGCTCCGCCATGTCCGGCAAGACAGCAAGCACCCGCAGCGCCAGCGGAAAGCGCTACACCAATCGCTACTACTTGTGCAAGAACAAAAGGTCAGGGGCATGCCAGGCACCCGCCATCCGTGAAGACTTGGTGGAGCAGCACCTGACGGAGACGCTGCTGTCGTATCGCGAGGAAACACGCTCTGCAGTGGCCGAAGCGGCTGCATCAACACCGCTGTTCACTCCTCGCCTTGCCCTTCAGGAACAGCTGCGGAAACTGGCGCAAAAGCGGCAGCGTTGGGAGGAAGCGTACGGAGAGGGGCTGATTCCATTGGATGATTACAGGCGCAAGCTGGAGGCGGTGAAGGAAACAGAGGCAGCCTTGCACAAGGAGATCGCAGCTGATCACACCGGGCAAATGTCCGCCGCCGACCGGCGCGATCTGCTTTTGGACTTTTCGCAGATTTGGAGCCATGCCACGCTCACGGAACGCAAGCACATCGCTTCCCTTCTGCTGAAGAAGATGGAGGCAGAAGCTTGTCCCAAACGAGCGAATGTCCATCAACGAACGGTGGAAGTAAAGCGGCTGGAGTTTCATTAAAGCTGTTTGCCCCTATGAACAGAGGCGGTTCACCGCCTGCCGCCATAGAGGCAAACCATATTGGCATACAATCGCTTCCATCAGCCTGTATCCGTCTTCTGT
>NZ_JBIYSM020000086.1:0-5557 GCF_044759095.2 Brevibacillus soli | reverse complement strand
TCTAATCAGATAGAGTCGCAGCAGCGGCTCTTTTTTTTTAAAACACGACACCCGTTTGACAGTAAAATGGAGATTTTCATGTCAAACGGGTTGCGCGCAGCAGCCTGCCAGAGGTGCCACAGTGATGGGACAAATGCGGACAATCCATAGAAGATAATGGTCTATACGGGCAGGAAGAGGTGTACATAAAATGGTTCAGCGCGGTGTAATTCTTTGAACGGGGAGGGGGGAGAGTAGATTGAAGAGGATACGAGCAAAATACCGTCCAGCACGAAAAAAGAGACGAAAAATCCTTCGTGCAAAAACGGCGCCTCAACGTCCGCGTAGGGCACTGCGTGTCATACAAGGAAAAATGCCCGGTCAACGTGCCGTACTCGTAAGAACCATCAAGCATTCGGTGCAGGAAGGCCAGGTTGGACGTGCGAAAGTGGGCAGCGGGAAAGTGAGAACAAAGGTCCTGCGAAGACCGAACATTCTGCCACATGTGATTGTCGCCGTTACCGGGAGCGCTGGGAAAACCACGACAAAGGAAATGATTGCTTCTATTCTGCGGAAACGCTGGCCGATCTACAAGTCGGAGGGAAATCAGAACTACATTGGAAATACTCGTCGCAGCGCGAGGAGAATTCGCTCCGAGCATCAAGCGGCGGTTTTGGAATTCGGTATCTTGCGCAGAGGCAACCTTCAGAAACACTGCAGTATCCTCCAGCCTTCCATAGGAGTGATCACCAACATTGGCACCGCGCACGTCGGCAATTTCGGCAGTTCCATAAACGGAGTCGCTCTGGCGAAGTCTGAACTTATCCGTTACATGAAACCGTCAGGACTGGTTTTTCTCAATGCCGATTGTCCCTATTCCATAAAATTCCAATCACAGCCTTACCGGGGGCGTTTTGCCGGTACATTCATCAGCGTAGGGGTTCAGAATCCGGCTGGGTACCAAGGGTACAACATCCGTTATGAGGGTAACGGGATGCGGTTTGAATGCAAGCTGAACCGGATATCTTATTCCTTTTTTATTCCGGTGCAAGGAGAACACAACATTTCGAATGCGTTATTGGCAATCGCTGTCACCCATACGCTGGGGTTTGCTCCCGACGTCATACAGGAAGGCCTGCGCACATTCTACCGCCCGCACCGCAGATTTATGACCCATGAATACAACGGAATCAAAATTATTGACGATACGTACAGCGCCAATCCCGCCGCGATGAAAGCTGCACTCAACGTGCTGGACGAGACCAGCAAGGGAACCAACGTGGCCGTACTGGGCTCCATGCTGGAGCTTGGAAGATACACCGTAGAAGGGCATGAAGATGTTGGGAGACATCTGGCGCAGAAGAAAGTGGATTTTCTCTATACTCTCGGCAATCATGCCAGATCCATCGCTGATGGAGCGATCAGAGCCGGTTTTCCAAAGTATCGTGTACAGCACTGTGTGAGAAGGGGGGAGCTTCACCGCTTGTTGACCAAACTGATGAAACCAAACACGACCTTTCTCGTGAAAGGGTCTAACAAAATGAAAATGAATGGGACAGCAAATTTTCTGCGAACGGTGGCGGCGAAACAACCGAAGGGGGTGAGTCATGAGCAGCCAACGACTGTTGAAACCGCGGCGAAAACCTCTGTTACGGGCATACAGCAGCAAGATAAACAAGTATAACCGGATTCGGGCGCATCCGCAGCTGGTTGCCTGCCTTCCGGATACATCCGTTTATGCTCCTGGACTTCTGTCCCGTTTTTTGCAGAAGTACAAGACTGTGTTTGTCAAACCGGACGGGGGGTTTGGTGGCATAGGAGTGATTGGTCTGCGGCAGTCAAATGGGAAGATTAAAGCCCTTCACCAGAAGAGACATCTGACCTTCCGTGATTGTGGGGAAGCAGACGAATGGCTGAAGCGGTTCTTCCTCAGACGGCGTTATGTGATACAACAAGGGATTGACCTGCTCCCCCTGGGCGGCCGACCTGTTGACATTCGCACGATCGTACAAAAGAACAGACGGGGGACCTGGGCAGTTACCGGGATGTTTGCGAAGGTCGCGCCAAAGGGAAAAGTAGTGACCAACGTAAAAGCCGGCGGACGTGTCATATCTGTGGGGCGGTATCTGACGGGGAGCGGGCTGACGGTTAGACAACGGGCCCAGGTATTGCGGAAGCTGAATCGTCTGTCGGTGCAGATCAGCAAGTCAATGGCGAGAACCTACCGCAATACGCTCTACGCCCTCGATCTGGGAGTGGACCGCAATGCCCGGGTGTGGCTGATCGAGGTCAACACACATCCCAGTCTCCGAGTCCTACTCCAAGTAAGCCGTTCGATGTATCTCCGGACGATCCGCTATCGCCGGTAAATGAGGAAGAGCTCTTGCTGCGACTGGGAGCAAGAGCTTTTTTTCCGCCTTTCTGCCATGCGTGCGTCTCTGGGACTATGTAATCAAATCCTTCATTGGAAAGTTTTGCAGCCTTATAACCTTTCCTCCCTTACATTAAAATGGATGCATACCCATGATGATGGGAAAAACATCACAGCCAGGAGGAGAACAAAGTGACGAAACGAGATTGGTTACGTAAGTCATCGATGGCCGTCATGTTAGGTGCATCCTTGTTGATGTTCGCTGAAGGTGGACAAGCTGCCATTGCCCCTTCTGAAAAAGCGGCCGAAGTGGTATCACTGGCAAAATCACAGTTAGGCAAGGATTACACCTACGGTGCGGAGGGGCCTGCCTCTTTTGGTTCCGCCGGACTGGCTACCTACATATTTGGAAAAGTGGGTATCACGATCGATGATACCATCGCCGAACTGTATCGGACCGGTAAAGCGGTAGCAAAAAGCGATCTTAAGGCTGGGGATCTTGTTTTCTTCTCATCCAGCGGTGCCGGCGCACCTACCTTTATGGGGATCTACATCGGAGACAACAAGTTCATTTACTCGTCGATGAGCGAAGACAAGGTGGTTCAGAAGACTTTTTCCGATTACAGCCACAAGTTTCTGGGGGCTCGTCGCTTCCTGACAGAAGGAACAACTCAACAGCCTGCACCAGCTCCGCGTACCATTGGGGACAAAGTGGTCGCGGCCGGACTGAAATACCTGGGTACGCCGTATGAATACGGTTCCAGCCGCTCCACCAAAACGACCATGGACTGCTCAGAATTCGTCATGTGGGCGTACAAAGAGGGGGCGGGAATCGACCTGGGACGCAGCGGTGCCCAATCGCATGCAAGATATGTGAAAGAGCACGGGACCTATACCTATGATATCAACAAGCTGCAAAAAGGCGACATCGTCTTTTTCATGAGCTACCGCGGCTGGAGAGAATCGGATTACAACGGAATAAACCCGCGTAATTACAGCATTACACACGAAGCCATCTACATGGGTGACGGCAAATTGCTGCACACCTTTTCAAAAGAATCTGGCGGCGTGAAAATTACCAACTTCAAAGACACGCACTGGGAATGGCGCTTTATTATGGGCGGACGCCCGTACAAATAACCTGTCTATTCCAAAGAGGGACGACAACGCGATTGTCGCCCTCTTTTTGTTTGACCCTTCTGTCAAGAAAACAAGCCATGCCGGCATATCCTCTTGGCAGGAGGGAGCTCGATGATTGCGATCTACGCCAGAGTAAGCACAGAGGAGCAGGCCAGAAGCGGTTTCAGTCTCACTGACCAGCTGCGTGAGTGCCGGAACAAGGCGGGGACAAACGAAGTTGCGGAATACGTGGACGAAGGCATCTCCGGAGAGTTTTTGGATCGTCCACAGCTAGCCAGGCTGCGGCAGGACATACGGTCTGGAATCATTCACAAGGTAATTTGTCTGGATCCTGACCGGCTCTCACGAAAACTGATGCATCAGCTGCTGATCACCGATGAGTGGGACAGACATGGTGTTGAACTGCAGTTTGTCAACGGTGAGTATGCCAAAACACCCGAGGGTACATTGTTTTACAGCATGCGGGGGGCCATTGCGGAATTTGAAAAGGCCAAAATCAACGAACGAATGAGCAGGGGGCGGCGGGAAAAAGCAAGACAAGGAAGGGTACTCCGCGATTTTCATATGTACGGATACGATTACGATAAAGAGACGGAACAACTGACGGTAAACGAGCAGGAAGCCCAGGTGATTCGGCTTGTATTTCGTCTGTTTACTCAACCTGATCGGGATGTGCAGGGCATGAACGGCATCGCCCGTTACCTGACGGAAGCTGGCATTCCCACCAAGCGCGGCGCGAAAGTCTGGCACCGGCAGGTCGTTCGCCAGATGCTGGCCAACCGCGCCTACATCGGGGAGTTTTTTCAAAACCGCTGGAACACGGAAGGGGTGCTGGCCAACAAGCACAAGCCGCCCGGAGAGCGGCAGCCGGCGCGTCCGCGCCCGATCGAGGAGTGGATTTCCCTGCCCTGCCCCGCCATCGTAGACAGACAACTGTTCGAACACGCCCAGCAGCTGCTTCAGATGTCGCGCCGCCGCTGGTCCGGTACCCAGACAAACCGCTACCTGTTGAGCGGATTGGTCCGCTGCGGACTGTGCGGGCAAACCATGACAGGACGTCAGGCCAAGCATTGGGGGAAACAGGTGCGTTTCTACACCGATCGAAAACAACCCGCCGGAACAAAAACTACCGGTTGCGGACAAAAGATCAATGGTTTCCTGCTGGAGGAAGCAGTCTGGAACCGAGTGAAAGAGTGGATATGTGATGCGGAGGCGATCGCCGCAGCTGCAGCCTTGCGCGAGACTGAATACGGACAGGAAGAACTGTCCGTTCTGGAGAAAGAGTTGGAAAAAACAAAAGAGGGGACGAGACGATTGCTTGCCCTTTACGCGGAAGGGGCGGAATGGGTGGAAGAAGAACTGCATCAGGCCCTGCGGGAGAGAAAGGAAAAAGAAGAGAAACTCAGTTTCCGAATCTCCGAGTACCGTCGCCAGCAGAGGAGTTACGAACATCAGTTGTCGATGGAGGAAATCATACCCTGCTGTCTGGCCGATGCCGAAGAAGAGCTCTCGACAGATGAAAAACGGGAGCTGATTCGTTGTCTGGTGCAAGAAATCAGGGTCTATCCTGATCGGGTGGAGATTGGTTCCTTTTAGCCTCCCGATGGGAAAATGGTCATATGCTGCGGGACGGGCGCACATGCCATCCTATTGATACCTGCATCTCTTAATAGGAGACTTGCAGGAGGTGAAAACATCATGTCCTATCCCTATCCACCAGGCGGCTTCCAACCTTCTCCGCCAGGTCCTCCCCCCGGCAGAACTCCGGTACCCAGGCAATTGGAATCAAGATTCCTTCCCATACCCCCTCGCGCGTTTCTCCCCTGCTTTTACCGTTACACCTTTGTCTTGTTGCGCAACGGAAACTCGTTCTGGTTCTATCCGTTTACCATTGATCGCTTCTCCAATACAGTCGTGGGTTACCGCTGGAGAAGGAACAGGTGGGAAGTATACAGCCTTTCGCCAAGACGTGTCATTTACTTTACCTGCTTCTAATCAGATAGAGTCGCAGCAGCGGCTCTTTTTTTTTAAAACACGACACCCGTTTGACAGTAAAATGGAGATTTT
>NZ_JBIYSM020000085.1:0-5830 GCF_044759095.2 Brevibacillus soli | reverse complement strand
TTTCCGGAACGCATAAAAAGTTTCCTCTAACGAAGAACCAGCTTCTTCGAGAGGGCTTCAATCGAAGCTTTTTTTATGGTTGGAAATAGAAGAAAGTGGGTACAATCAGCGAAATAACCAGGAAAACAATGAGTATTTTGGCGACAGTGGATTGTTTCACGGCAGCTCCTCCTCAATTACCGCAAGCAGATATAATAAAAGGAAAGAAAATAGGAAATTGTCGTACGATACTCCTGTGCTGTGCTAGAATGAAAACAGGAGTGATTTCCTTTCTTTCGTTTAGTCTTAAGGAAATGGAGTGTTCGTCATTGTCTACGAAAGATTTTACCCAACTCTATCAGGAGTGGCAACAGCAACTGGCCAAGAGGCTGTCAAAAACTCCTGAGCGGAAAGAGCGCTTCGCCACCTCTTCAGATATTGAGATACACCCGCTATACGTTCCGGAAGAGATTGATGACGCTTACATGGAAAAAATCGGGTTCCCGGGAGAGTATCCATTCACCCGTGGAGTACAGCCCAACATGTACCGCGGACGCTTCTGGACCATGCGCCAGTATGCAGGTTTTGGCTCCGCAGACGAGACGAACAAGCGCTTCCGCTACCTGTTGGAGCAAGGACAGACCGGATTAAGTGTCGCTTTTGACCTGCCTACCCAGATCGGTTACGATTCCGATGATCCGATGGCAGCCGGTGAGGTGGGAAAAGTAGGCGTGGCGATTGACTCTTTGGAAGATATGGAAACGCTGTTGGCGGGAATCCCGCTGGATCGCGTCAGCACATCGATGACGATCAATGCTCCTGCCTCTGTCCTGCTGGCGATGTACATCGCCGTGGGAGAAAAACAGGGCGTACCGTCTGAAAAGCTTTCCGGCACCATCCAAAACGATATCCTGAAAGAATATATCGCGCGGGGAACGTACATTTTTCCACCGAAGCCGTCGATGCGCCTGATTACCGACATCTTCGCCTATTGTGCGCAGCATGTTCCGAAGTGGAACACGATCTCCATCAGCGGCTACCACATCCGTGAAGCGGGTTCGACAGCCGTGCAGGAAGTTGCCTTTACGCTGGCAGACGGGATCGCCTATGTGGAAGCGGCTCTCTTGGCCGGACTCGACATTGACCAATTTGCACCGCAGCTGTCTTTCTTCTTTAACGGTCACAATCACTTTTTCGAAGAGATCGCCAAGTTCCGGGCTGCTCGCCGCATTTGGGCACGGTTGATGAAGGAGCGTTACGGCGCGAAAAATCCGAAGTCCTGGCAGTTCCGCGTCCATACGCAGACAGGCGGCTCTACGCTCACGGCCCAGCAGCCGGACAACAACATCGTTCGCGTCACCATTCAGGCTCTTGCAGCTGTGTTGGGAGGAACGCAGAGCTTGCACACCAACTCCCGGGACGAGGCGCTCGCGCTGCCGACAGAGGAGTCTGCCCGTATAGCCCTTCGCACGCAGCAAATTATCGCCTATGAAAGCGGCGTGACAGACACGGCAGATCCGTTGGGCGGATCCTATTACGTCGAATACCTGACCGATCAAATCGAACTGAAGGCGCTGGAGTACATGGAAAAAATCGAGCAGATGGGCGGAGCAGTCGCCGCCGTGGAAGCCGGTTACATGCAGCGGGAAATTCACAAGCAAGCGTATGACACGCAGCGCAAAATTGAATCCGGTGAAGAAAAGGTCATCGGCATGAACTGCTTTCAGCTGGAAAACGAGCCGCAACCGGAACTTCTTCGCGTCGATCCCAGCCTGGGACGCAAACAAAAGGAGAAGCTGGACGCGCTGCGGGCAAAACGTGACTACCAGCAAGTTGAACAAACGCTCAATCGGCTTCGTGCCGGGGCGGCAGGAACGGACAATCTGATGCCGCTTATACTCGACTGCGTAAAGAGCTACGCCACCATTGGGGAAATATGCGGCGTACTGAGACAGGTGTTCGGCGAGTACCGTGCGGTCTAGGTTTCATCAACCGCAGAACATCGAATGAATGCGAGGGGGATCCTTCATGGAGAGAAAGATACGTGTATTGGTCGCCAAACCTGGTCTGGACGGACATGACAGGGGGGCGCTCGTCGTTGCCCAGGCACTGCGGGACGAGGGAATGGAAGTGGTCTATACCGGGCTGCGCCAAACTCCGGCGCAAATCGTCAGTGCGGCGATTCAGGAAGATGTCGATTGTATCGGGCTTTCCTGCCTGTCCGGCGCGCATAACGAGTTGTTTCCTGAGGTAGCGCGGCTGTTGCAGGAGCAAGGAGCCGACGATATTTTGATTGTCGGGGGTGGTGTGATTCCACAAGAAGATATTCCGTTTCTGAAATCGCAGGGAATTTCGGAAATCTTTACACCGGGCACCCCTACCTCCGTGACGGCTGATTACATCCGCGCCAACGTGAAACGAAAAGCCATGTCGTTTGTGCAGCCGCCGAAAAAAATGGCGCACATCGGGATTGCCGTAAGAAGTTTGGAAGCGGCGCTGCCGTTTTATACACAGCAGTTGGGTCTTTCCCTCTTGGGCACGGAGGAAGTGGCCAGCGAACAGGTGAAGATTGCCTTTTTGGCTGTCGGGGAGAGCCGCTTCGAGCTGTTGGAACCGCTCAGTGACGAGAGTCCGATCGCCAAGTTTATCGACAAGCGGGGGGAGGGCATCCACCATATCGCTTTGGACGTCGACGACATCCACGCCCGATTGGAACGGCTTTCAGCGAACGGAGTCCCATTGATTCACGAAACTCCCAAAGAGGGAGCGCATGGTGCGCAGATCGCTTTTTTGCACCCGAAGGCGGCAGGCGGCGTGTTGTTTGAACTCTGCCAGTACCCGGCAGAGAAGGTGGGAGGAAACAGCGAATGAGCGAGCAGATGTATGAAAAAATTGATGAACTGTACGAGAGAAAACGCAAAGTGGAACAGGGCGGCGGAGACGAGCGTATCGCCGCTCAGCACAACCGGGGAAAATTAACGGCGCGGGAACGATTGGACATCCTCTTGGACCGGGACAGTTTTGTCGAACTGCAGCCGTTTGTGAAACACCGCGCCACCAACTTTGGCATGGATAAATGGGATGCTCCTGGTGAAGGGGTTGTTACGGGCTACGGCAAGATCAACGGTCGCCTGGTATACGTTTTCGCCCAGGATTTTACCGTATTCGGCGGAGCGTTGGGAGAAATGCACGCCAAAAAAATCGCCAACATCATGGATCTGGCAGCCAAAAACGGGGCCCCAGTGGTCGGGCTGAACGATTCGGGGGGAGCGCGGATCCAGGAAGGCGTTGTGTCCTTGGACGGGTACGGCCATATTTTTTACCGAAACTCGATCTATTCCGGTGTAATCCCGCAGATCTCCGTTATTCTCGGCCCGTGCGCAGGGGGGGCGGTTTACTCCCCGGCGATTACCGATTACGTTTTCATGGTGGAAAAAACGTCCCAAATGTTTATCACCGGACCGAAGGTGATTGAAACCGTGACAGGCGAGAAGATCTCCAGTGAGGATTTGGGTGGCGCGAGTGTTCATTCGAGCATCAGCGGCAATGCCCATTTCACGGCTCCGACTGAGGAAGAAGTCCTGGGGGAAGTGCGCCGCCTGCTCAGCTTCCTGCCGCAAAACTATCGCGAGGAACCGCCGCGCGTGCCGTACGAAGGGGACGACGGGGATTGGCTGGAAAGTCTAGTCGACCTCGTGCCGGTAGCCGGCACAAAGGTATATGACGTCAAAAAGGTACTGGAGCAGATCGTGGATCACGGCGACTTCATGGAGGTGCAGCCTGACTTCGCCCGCAATATTGTCGTGGGATTGGGGCGGATCGACGGACAGAGCGTCGGCCTGATCGCCAACCAGCCGAAAGTGATGGCAGGAGGACTGGACATAGACTCGTCGGACAAGCTGGCCCGTTTTATCCGCACGTGTGACGCCTTCAACATCCCGCTGATCACCTTTGTTGACGTGACCGGCTTTTTCCCCGGCATCAATCAGGAGCACGGCGGAATCATCCGCCACGGGGCCAAAATTTTATACGCCTATTCCGAAGCGACCGTACCGAGAATCAGCGTGATTACCCGCAAAGCGTACGGCGGGGCCTACGTGGCGCTTAATTCGAAAGCGATCGGCGCAGACGTCGTTTATGCGTGGCCCAATGCGGAAATTGCCGTCATGGGGCCGGAGGGGGCGGCCAACATTATTTTTGCCCGCGATATCGAGCAGAGCGATAACCCGGCCGCTACCCGCCAGTCCAAAATTGCCGAGTACCGCGAAAAGTTCGCCAATCCGTATGTGGCAGCGGAAAACGGCATGGTGGACGATGTAATCGATCCGCGAGAGACGCGAAAATATCTGAAACGGTCGCTGGAAATGCTGCGCAACAAACGGGACGAGCGGCCGGCGAAGAAGCACGGCAATATTCCGCTATAAAACACGATTGAACGGCCTATTGCATGGTAAAAAAAATATTTTTGCTGTATACTTAAGAATGTTGCAAGGCCCTCACGTTCGGTGAGGGGTCGTACATACGAGCTCACAGATCAGGAGGAGACGGATATTGATTAACCAGGAGCGCTTGTTAAACGAGTTTTTGGAACTGGTGCAGATCGACAGCGAAACCAAGCATGAAGCGAAAATCAACAAGGTGCTGAAAGAGAAGCTGATCGAAATGGGCTTTACAGTAGAAGAGGACGATGCCGCAGCAAAAACAGGTCATGAGGCAAACAACCTGATCGCTACACTTGAAGGCAATGCGAAAGGGCCGACCATCCTGTTCAGCAGCCACATGGACACGGTCGTTCCAGGGAACGGAGTAAAGCCGCAGGTGCGCGACGGCTATGTCTATTCGGACGGAACCACCATCCTCGGCGCCGATGACAAGGCAGGCATTGCTGCCATCTTCGAAGCGATCCGTACGATGAAGGAGCAAAACCTGCCGCATCCGACCATTCAAGTGGTCCTGACCGTTGGAGAAGAGTCAGGTCTCGTTGGTTCCCGCGCCATGGATTCCAGTCTGCTGAAGGCGGAAATAGGCTTCATCCTCGACTCGGAGGGACCGGTGGGCAAGATTACCGTTGCCGGTGCCGGTCAATACCGCATCATCACCAAAATCCACGGAAAAGCAGCGCACGCCGGTGTGAATCCGGAAGACGGAATCAGCGCCATCACTGTGGCCAGCAAGGCCATTTCCCGCATGCCGCTGGGACGGATTGACGCGGATACGACTGCAAATGTCGGCCGCTTTGAAGGCGGAAAGGCGTACAACATCGTTACCGATTACGTGGAAATCTGGTCGGAAGCGCGCAGTCTGGTCATGGACAAACTGGAGCAACAGGTGAAAACCATGACGACTGCGTTTGAAGAAGCAGCGGCAGAGATGGGTGCCCGCTGCGAGAACGAAGTCATTTTCATGTACCACGGATACAAATACTCGGAAGAGACCCCTGTGGTGAAGAAGGCGATCGCTGCGGTAAAACGCATCGGCCGCGAACCCAGCCTGATATCCAGCGGGGGAGGCAGCGACGGCAACGTGTTCAACGGGTACGGCATACCGAGCGTCAACTTCGGAATCGGATATGAAGAGATTCACACCAAAAACGAGCGCATGCCTTTGTCCGAACTGTACAAGGCGTCCGAGCTCGTGCTGGCAATTATTGCGGAAGTATTGGAATAGTAGTGGAAAGAGGTGGGAAAACCCTGCCTCTTTTTTGTTGTATAAGAATTAATAAATTTGGACAACCCATACAGCCGCTAGAAAAGTGTTCGGGGCCCCAGCCGACACCAGCGTTAGCTAGTTACTCCTGAAAAAATCGTTTTTTGGCAGAAGCATCTCATTGTGGTGAATCTCAGGGGGCTAC
>NZ_JBIYSM020000084.1:0-6503 GCF_044759095.2 Brevibacillus soli | reverse complement strand
CAGGTACTTCTTTTTTCCGTAGTCGCTGGGGATTTTCCTTTGTTTAAGGACATTATTTCATACACCAGAATTTATAAATTTGGACATCCCATACAGCCGCTAGAAAAGGGTTCGGGGCCCCGCCCGGCGAAGAAGGGGACCCCACTCGGCACAGCGATAGCTAACGCCGAGTGGGTCGAGGATAGCTAATGCCGGGTGGTTTTTTTGACAGATCATTTATAAGTTTGGGGAGGGGAAGGAGGTGGGATGACATATTTCATCCGCTTGCCTATCCCTTGCTTGCTCCACGCACATCGATCCACCCATATAGATGACAACTAGCGCGAACGGGAAAATCACTTCCTCATCGTCTTTTCATGCATGATAGATGAGCTGACAGAATTGTTGCTGAATGAATACTGCCTACACGAAAAAACGGGAGCCTACGTTACATAAGCCCCCGTTAGTTCAAGGAGAATATCCTAATCATTTAATCCCTTTCCATTGAGAATTTGCTGCATACATTTTTCAACCCTTGACTCACGAGTTTTGGATTTTTTGGGTTCAGAAAAATAAAGAATGTATGCTCTTTGCCGTCCCGGCGTCAATGCTTCAAAAGCAGATTTCAAGGCAGGGATCTCATCGAATTTATTTTGGAGTTCTTCAGGAATTATGAATTCTGAATTCTTTTTAAAATTCACTTCCAAACCGGCTTTTTCAACTTCAATGGCTTCATAAATATAGGCTTTCAAGATGGGTTCCATCTCGACTATTTCTTGAACATTGGTGAACCGAATCTGGCGCGCCGCCTGTACATTCTCCGTTTGTTGGATTAGAATCCCATGGGCATCCTGTAACAAGGCACCTTTGTGAAACAGAAGCGCACAATATTCTTTAAATCCATGTATTAAAACTATGTTTTTTTTCTCAAACGTGTAACAAGGATGCATCCACTTAAATTCTTCGGTCAGCTCACAGTCAAGAACGATATTTCTCAACTTCTCATATTCTTCCTTCCACTTTTTAGCTTTACTTATAAATTCATCAACCTTAGGATTCATTCTACTATTTGTCATCAAGGAACACCCCTCTTCAATTTTTCGATCAGCTGACTGTCAAGCAGATCTGGCTTGGAAAGTTACAGAGAGCTTATGTCGCTATTCTGCCCGTTCCTCCGTTTTCCATATAACGGAAGCGTTTTGCAGTGCTCTCCTTCTGAGGCACGTTTTTTAATAAAGCGGTACCGACAGTGTTCTCAACACACTTATTCACAGGTTACCCACAGGTTGTTGAAAACTTTTGGAATGAAATCTATACTAAAGTCACAAATCGTCACGAAACGAGAAAAAGAAAGGATATACCGGAATGACTAGCCAGATAGAGACAAAGGTATGGATTGTGGATAAGGATGTGGAAAATCTCCAGAGTTGTACACAGATTGTGGATGCCGCCCGGTTGATCCGGCAGGGAGAGGTGGTCGCTTTTCCTACGGAAACCGTGTATGGACTTGGGGCGAATGCATTGTCGGACAACGCTGTGGAAAAAATATTTTCAGCAAAAGGCAGGCCCAGTGACAACCCCCTGATTGTTCACATCGGGGAGCTGTCGCAGCTCGAGATGATAGCAAGAGAAATTCCCGAACGGGCAGTGCCGCTGATCGAAGCGTTCTGGCCGGGGCCGCTGACGCTGATTCTGCCGAAAACGGATCGGGTTGCGTCCCTGGTGACCGCGGGCTTGGATACGGTAGGAGTCAGAATGCCGGATCATCCCCTGGCGCTTGCCTTGATTCGCGAAGCGGGTGTGCCCATAGCGGCTCCCAGCGCCAACCGTTCGGGTCGGCCGAGCCCGACGACGGCCGGGCATGTTCACGCTGATTTGAACGGCCGCATCGCGGGCATACTGGACGGAGGCAGCACAGGCGTCGGCGTGGAGTCGACGGTTCTTGACGTAACGGTGGAGCCGGCGATGATATTGCGGCCGGGCGGTGTCACCCTGGAAGAAATGGAGGCTGTCATCGGGGACGTGCAGCTGGATCCGGCCTTTCTCGTCGGCGCAGCGGAAACCCCCCGTTCTCCCGGGATGAAATACACCCATTACGCTCCGCAGGGGGAGATGTGGCTGGTAGCGGGGGAGGATGATGCCGTACGGAAAAAAATTCGCGAGCTGCTCGCGGACGCCAGGCAGCACGGCAGAAAGACCGGGGTACTGGCAACGGAAGAGACAGCGCCGTATTGGCGTGAGCAAGCCGCAGCCGACGTGGTTTTCTCCTGTGGCTCGCGGTACGACCTGGCCAGTGTGGCGCAGCAGTTGTACGGCGTGCTGAGGCGGTTTGATGACGAGCATGTTCAGTTCATCGCCGCTGAGACATTCCCCCGCAAAGGAATGGGAATGGCCGTCATGAACCGTCTGGAAAAGGCCGCCGGCGGGCGAATCATCCGCGCCTAAGTCTAAACTCCCTCTTGTCCGCATAAGGTGGAAAGACAGGAGGGGGAGACGTGTGAACATTGCCTTGTTTCACTGGGGTCAATTCTTGACCCTGCTGATGATCGCTTTTGCCTTGAGCATGGATGCATTTTCCTTAGGGATCGGCGTCGGGATGGTGGGCATCCGCCTTCGGGAAATCGTGAAGGTGAGCATCACCATCGGGCTGTTCCACGTGGCCATGCCTCTCGTCGGAATCGTAGTCGGCGTATACCTGTCCGAAATGGTGGGAGATGTTGCTGTTTTCATCGGCGGAGCCGTGTTGATGGCAATTGGCATACATATGTTTTGGAACGGATTGCTGCAGGGAGAAGAGAAAAGTATCGTTCAGACAAAAGGAATCGGCATGCTCCTGTTTGCCTTCAGCGTCAGTCTGGACGCGTTGACGGTCGGCTTTTCCTTCGGTCTGATGGAAGTAAACAAGCTGATGGCCGTCATCCTGTTTGGCGTAATGGGCGGCTTCATGGCCTACTTCGGGCTGCTTCTGGGCAGAAGCGTAGGAGGATGGCTGGGGGATTACAGCGAAGTATTAGGAGGAGTAATCCTGTTTGCCTTCGGATTGAAATTCATGTTGTAAGGAGGTTCGAAAAGTCCGGAATCCTTTTCGAACTTTGATTCACACCAGTGAAAGGAGGTGCCCTGCGTGCAACGGATTTTGTTTGTCTGTACCGGCAACACCTGCCGCAGTCCCATGGCGGAAGCGCTGTTTCGCACCAAGGCAGCCGATCATCCGTTGGAAATTCGCTCCGCAGGGGTGGCGGCATACGATGGTCAACCGGCGTCGCCGCATGCCCAGCAAGTGTTGACGGAACGGGGAATCACTCATCAGCATCAGGCCCGGCGCCTGGATGAGGAGCTGGTTGCATGGGCCGATTTGATTCTCACCATGACCCGCAGCCATAAAGACCTGATTCTACACTACTTCCCCGCGTCAGCGGACAAGGTGTTCACACTCCGCGAGTACGTTGGAGTGGAGGGAATGGGAGACATCGCCGATCCGTTTGGAGGTTCGGTTGAAGAGTACCGCAAATGTGCAGAAGAAATAGACGAATCTCTCGACAAGCTGTACAACATGCTCACGCAACAAAGCCTGCCTGAATAAGCTATGGAAAAAGGAAGGTGCTGGCAGCGCAAGCCAGTACCTTATTTATGTGCAAAACACGAATGTTTTTGATCGATTTATTTAAATTGTTCACTGTTTCCTTTTGCGCAAATGAGGTATAATACAAAAGAATTAGGAGAGAAGCGAGGGATCACAGATGAAAGTGGCGATCGCTGCTGACCACGGCGGTTTTAAGTTGAAAGAAGAAATTAAGGCCCTGCTCGCCTCCCTGAACATCGAGTTTCAGGATTTCGGGTGCGAGTGCGAGCAGTCCGTTGACTATCCTGACTATGCGGTGCCAGTGGCCGAGAAGGTAGCGGCTGGCGAGTTTGACCGCGGGATCCTGGTATGTGGGACAGGCATAGGCATGTCGATTGCGGCCAATAAAATTCCGGGCGTTCGCTGCGCACTTGTTCACGATACATTTTCCGCGCGAGCGACCCGCGAGCACAACGACTCCAACGTACTGGCCATGGGTGAACGCGTCATCGGCCCGGGACTCGCTTTGGATATCGTGAAGATCTGGCTGGAGACAGAATTCCAGGGAGGACGTCACGAACGTCGCGTCGAGAAGGTAAAGGAGATCGAAGCGAAGAATCTGGGAGTGAGGTAAGTGGATCTGACGCTGATTGAACAGCAAGTGAAGGAGATTGTCACCGACGTTCAACAGATGGCGGGTCTAACCCACAGGCACCTGTTGGTCATTGGCTGCAGCACGAGCGAGGTGCTCGGGCAGCATATCGGCAAGGCGGGAAGCGGGGAAGTGGCTGCAGCCATCTTTCGGGGCATCCGGGCGGTGCAGCAGGAGCACGGGTTTGCGCTGGCGTTTCAGTGCTGCGAGCATTTGAACAGAGCGCTCGTGGTCGAACAGGACACGATGGAACGATACGGTCTGGAAGAAGTAACGGTTGTTCCTGTCCCGGGCGCGGGCGGCTCAATGGCTGCTTACGCCTTTGCCCAATTTGCTTCGCCAGTCGTAGTGGAGCACATTCAGGCCCATGCCGGCATCGACATCGGCGATACCTTTATCGGCATGCATCTTAGACACGTGGCTGTGCCGATTCGCCCCCGACTGCGCCGGATCGGAGAAGCGCACGTTACCGCTGCGCGGACCCGTCCAAAGCTGATCGGCGGCGCGCGGGCCGTCTATGAACGGACGCCTTCCACGGAAAGCTGTACCTAAAAACAGGATCCATAAATAGAATGACCTTTAAGGAGGAGAATGCATGTTAGAGTTTTTGCGTAAACAGGACCCGCAAGTGGCAGATGCAATTGATCTGGAACTGAACAGACAGCGCGATAAAATCGAGCTGATCGCTTCGGAAAACTTCGTCAGCCGTGCCGTCATGGAAGCGATGGGAACCGTTCTGACCAACAAGTACGCGGAAGGCTACCCGGGCCGTCGCTACTACGGCGGCTGCGAGTACGTCGACATCGCGGAAAACATTGCCCGCGACCGCATCAAGGAATTGTTCGGGGCAGAGCATGCCAACGTACAGCCGCACTCCGGCGCCCAAGCCAACATGGCCGTGTACTTCACCATTTTGAAACCGGGGGACACCGTATTGGGAATGAACCTGTCCCACGGCGGTCACTTGACACACGGCAGTCCGGTCAACTTCTCCGGTACCTTGTACAACTTCGTGGAGTACGGTGTAGACCGGGAGACGCACCTGATCAACTACGACGACGTGCGTGCCAAAGCGCTCGAACACAAACCAAAGCTGATTGTGGCGGGTGCCAGTGCTTACCCGCGCACGATCGACTTCGCAAAATTCCGAGAAATCGCGGACGAAGTCGGAGCGTACTTCATGGTGGACATGGCTCACATCGCGGGGCTGATCGCGGCAGGCCTGCATCCAAACCCGGTGCCTCATGCCCACTTCGTTACCTCCACAACTCACAAAACCCTGCGCGGTCCGCGCGGCGGTCTGATTCTCTGCAAAGAGGAGTTTGCCAAGGCTATCGACAAATCCGTGTTCCCCGGCGTGCAAGGCGGCCCGCTGATGCACGTGATCGCTGCCAAAGCGGTGGCGTTTGGCGAAGCGCTCCAGCCGGAGTTTAAAGAGTACGCGCAGCGCATTGTAAACAACGCGCGGGCCTTTGCCGATGCGTTGAAAGCGGAAGGGCTGACGCTCGTTTCCGGCGGAACCGACAACCACCTGGTACTGGTTGACGTTCGCAACCTGGGACTGACTGGCAAAGTGGCCGAACACCTGCTGGACGAAGTAAGCATCACCACCAACAAAAACACCATTCCGTACGATCCGGAAAGCCCGTTCGTCACCAGCGGCGTTCGCATGGGTACGCCCGCGGTTACCACCCGCGGCTTCGACGAGGAAGCGATGAAAGAAGTGGCTGCGATTATCGCCCTCACGCTGAAAAATCCGGAAGACGCTGCGAAGCACGAAGAGGCGCGCCAACGCGTGGCGGCGCTCTGCAAACGTTTCCCGATGTACGAAGGCTTGACCATCTAAATTGGACCCGAAAACCAGACCGTTCCTTCCGCAAAGGAACGGTGAGACTGTCGAAAAAGGTATTGGTGTCTATTCGGGACCGATTTCTCCGCTCCGCTCGGCGCTTTACCCACCGAACGAAAGCGAATGCTCGCGTTCGGCGGGGCCCGTATCCTCCCCACAGGGATGTGTCACTGTCCGCTCCGCGACGATTCGCGGGGGCATCGCCAAAGCCGCGTCACTACGAAGTTTTCTCAGGGGTGGCGCTGCTTGATCCCCGCGCCCACGTCCCTACGCTAGCAGGTCGTCACAGCTCGCGGGTAGCTGGAGGAACCGGTCCCTTTACAAACCATTGGTTTCTCAACAAACTGACCGTTCCTTTCGCAAAGGAACGGTCTTTTTTAGTAAATAAGCGTACTATGTCAATTAGTTTTTTCGCCCTTTTTGAGAATGGCAAACACACCTAACGTAATTTTTGTTAAAAA
>NZ_JBIYSM020000083.1:0-6663 GCF_044759095.2 Brevibacillus soli | reverse complement strand
AGATGGGGAGGGGGATCGTATCTCCATTTCTGTCATTTTCTCTTCCAGTAGCTTGTATGAAAATGAAAGACGTCAGATTTCACGTGTAAGAATACGTTGATCTGACGTACTTTCGAAATTCGGGATAATGGCTTGTGCCTTGTATTGACGAGCCGTTTCGTAATTCTTGAGATGGTCGTATCCACCATCCATAACGTAATTTTTACATACCTCCTTGGCTTGGTTGTTCACTTGTGTCATGAGAGGAGGAGCCATGTCTCCATCGTTGACGTGAGCAGGAGTGACTTCCACAGCAACAGGCAATTCGCTATCTGTGTCTACAGCCAGGTGAATTTTGTAACCGAACCACGTGTTTTTATTGCCAAAGGAGTCGAACTTGGCTCCCCAGGTGGAGTTTCCTGTACCTTGGGACCGTGATTTTGGTTGCTTTTTCTCATACGCATCAATCGCTGTGCTGTCAATGGCAACGGTTGCTCCCGAGATGATTCCTTCTGCCCGACACTGTTTGACCAAATCGTAAAACAGCTTTTCGGCTATCCCCTTCTCCGTTATCTGTTGAAAGGTACGACTCAATGTGGAAATCGATGGAGCAGGTTGATCCAAAGGAAAGCCACATTGGTAACGAAAACGCAAATCATTGGCAAGTCTTAGATGGAGGTCAGTAAACTCAGATATTCCTTCTAAAGGAGCCACTAATAGGGCACGCAAGAGCGCTTCCCGACAGTGCCCCTTTGCGCCTCGGGGCGAAGGACTTCTTAATCCTTTTGCATACGGACGCAGATCTAATACAGAAAAGAATAGGGGTAAGCGTTCTTTTGACTCAAGTTTTTGCAGTTCTTCAAAGGAAAATAAAGATTGTTGGAGAATATACAAAGTGACTTCACCTTCCTCGAAAAGTTTTCGTGCGTGGTTGCTTGAAAACTTCTCCTTCTTGGGGTGAAGTCCTTTTTTTATGTTCGCAAACCCTTGTAGTGCAACGGGTCAGAAATCTGCAAAAGGCCCATCTATGAAATGAATTTTTTTATATCTTCCTTTTCTTGAACTATCGATCCCCGATGGAATCCTATATCATATATCAAAACATTAAGACCATATAAGTTTTTTCACTAAACCCTAAATCTCGAAATGATTTTCTGAAGTTCTTCAGACATCTTAGACAGCGCCAAGGCTGAGGAAGAGATTTCTTCCATAGAGGCCAATTGTTCTTCAGTAGCTGCAGAAACATTCTGAGTTCCTGCGGCTGTTTCTTTTGCTACTTCCCGTATGAATGTTATAGATTGCACGATTTCTTCCATAGACGCTGCCATCTGTTGCGCACCGGCTGATACCTCTTGAATCTGAACAGCAACACCGTCTACGGAACGTTGAATGTGCTCGAAAGACGTTCCCGCATGGGTTACGACAGCCATACCTTCGCTCACTTCGTTTTTCACCAGATCCATGGAAGCGACAGCTTTTTCCATCTGTCCTCGGATCATCAAAATTAAATCGTTGATTTGATTTGCAGACCCAGCCGACTGCTCTGCAAGTTTTCTTACTTCCTCTGCTACGATAGCAAATCCCCTGCCATGTTCACCTGCTCTTGCCGCTTCAATAGCTGCGTTCAACGCTAACAAATTCGTTTGAGAAGCAATGTCAGTAATAACTTGAACAATTTGACCGATTTCCTTTGAACGATCGCCTAATTCTTTGATTGCATCTGCTAGGTCATTAACCTTGGCGTGAATCGATCCCATTTGTTCGTTAGCGGTTTGGATCGACTGATTTCCTTCCTCTGCCACTTGAGATGCTTGTACGGCGGAGGTGGATACCTTCTGGGCGTTAGCCGCAATTTTTTGAATTCCTTGTGCCATCTCGTTAACAGTCTGGGCACTCTGGTCTACACTGGAGGCTTGTTGCTCGGAGCCTGAGGCTACTTCCTGCATTACGGAAGCAATTTGCTCCGTGGCTTTACTTGTTTGTTCAGCACTTGCTGTTAACTCTTCAGCAGATGCTGCAACTTGTTCAGCATTGATTCCAACTTGATGAATAAGGTTGCGCAAATTGGTTTTCATAACATTAAAGGAATGAGCCAGGTCCCCGATCTCATCTCTGTTCTTTACATCAATATCTTCAACAGTCAGGTCTCCTGAAGCAATTTTTTCTGCAGAGGATGAGATTAAAATTACTGGTCTCGAAATCAATCTTGAAACAAAATATCCAATGCAAATCGCTAGGATTACTGCGATCACGCTGATGAGTAATACTGTTGTCACTACTCCGTCTACCATAGCTGAGTTTTCTTGTGAGGCTTGAGTCATTAGATTTTGTTGTCGGTCACTTATTTGGTCAGCTATCGCTCGAATCTCCCTAGAAATAGGAAACAAAGAGGTATTGGCGATTGCCAGGGCTTGCTCTTTATTCACCGAGACAATTAGATTTATTGATTCATAATATTTCTTGTTTAATTTTTCGATCTTGCTCAATGAATCCTTGGTTTGTTGAGTTTCGGCCATTCCCATGGTTGTGAGTACTAATTTAGATAATTGATTGCTTGCGTCCTCCATTTTTTTTGTGGCATCAGAATTTTGTGTAAGTATGTAGTCCCTCAAACTGTTATTCAACTGAGTAGCATTTACTTGAATATCCTTAGCATTAAAGAGTATTTTAGCCCTTCTGTCAACTAAATCAGAATACGAGCTATCTACTTTCTTTAGAAAGTAAAAAGACGTTCCACTCACAAATACCAAAAGTAGAGCGACAGATAAAAATCCGCCAATTAATTTCTTGCCAATTGTCCATTTCATGCTGTCCCCTCCGATTAATAAGGATATAAGTCTAAGAATCATCGTTGTTATCCTTAATAAATAGGAAAAAAATACTAGTAAAAAAATAGTAACAAGCTAATACGTGATTCGTCAATATTAGAATAATTTTTAGATGATACTTGAAACAACTAGTGAACCCATTTCAAGGGAATAACGATGTTGAAACAACCTATAATGGCTGCCGGGCTATCATGTCCGTTAGTTCAGAAAGATTCCACCTGTGTTCCTAACAATAATGGCCGTTATCTGAAGTTGAAAGTTTAATGAAAATAA
Organism: Brevibacillus soli; assembly: GCF_044759095.2. Classification (NCBI taxonomy): domain Bacteria; kingdom Bacillati; phylum Bacillota; class Bacilli; order Caryophanales; family Paenibacillaceae; genus Brevibacillus; species Brevibacillus soli. The sequence continues at coordinate 3,583 of NZ_JBIYSM020000083.1, read as the reverse complement.
AGATCCCTCCTTAATCAAAATAAAAAACCTCACCGATTAAAAGGATGAGGTTCTTGGATATGCATGTTCTCTTTCTTAAAGTAACGATCCCCATTGTTTAACTACTAGGCACGGGCAAGACTAATTTATTGTCCCATAAATTTCTCAAGTCGAAGCTTTACTTCTGGCCACTCTCTGTCGATTATGCTGTAATAAATCGAATCTCTAACATAACCATCCGGTAGAATTATATGGTTTCGCAAAACACCCTCTTTGACAGCACCAATCCGTTCAATTGCCCTTTGAGATCGGATATTCCGACTATCGGTCTTAAATTGAACTCGAATCGTCCCTAGCTTTTCAAAGCAATGCTTTAGCAACAAATATTTGCATTCGGTGTTGACATAAGTTCCCCACATTGCAGGGGTAAGCCAGGTTGAGCCGATCTCTAAACTTCTGTTTTGAACTGAGATGTCATAGAACCGCGTGCTTCCCACAATTTTTTGCGATTCCAGATCAATAATTACAAACGGAAGCGCATTCTTTTGTTCTAGTGCTTTACTCACATACTCCCTCGCGTCTTCAATTGAATCGATTCTTCCTTGTGTAACCGTCCATATATTTGGGTATCTTCCAGCCTCGTACAAACACTCAATGTGTTTAAATTCCATTGGAATCAATTTGACCTTTTTGCCAGTTAGTACAACCGGGGTTATCTCCAAAACTACCTCCCCCTTCGTTAACTTTATTAAAAATTCACAGTTTTACGATAACATATATCATTTGGTTTTTCATCTATAGAAATGCCGCTTGTGTCCTAACCAATATGGCCGTTATCTGAAGGATTCCTCATTTTCCCATCCTCCTACAGCTCCGCAATAGTCACCGTGTACGTCCTCCAGCTGCCGATCTTCATAAGCCGGTTCGCTGTATCCCATTCCACTGTTGCTCGGGCGATGAGCGCCCCTTTCGGTTGGCTATATTGCATGGCCGGGAAGGTCATTGTCTTGGCACCCGAATCGATAGACGATATCTGCTTGTCCTCAACTCCAGCACTGGATGCGATCGTTAGCTCTTGGCCAACAGAAAAGCCTGTTACCACGATAATTCCTTCGTACACCATTGAGTGCAGTAAATCCTCTTGGGTAAACTTTCGTATTTGACTCCACTATTCATTGCACTATTGAAGTCGTCAAAAATATGAGCTATAGAAGCCAAATCTCTATCGACTTGTCGTTGACTAAGCACATCATGCTTCAATACTCAACGAACCTTTGATTCCCATTTGGTTCCTCCACCTCGAAAATGACCGGGAGTAGACCGGGATCGTCACTTCCACTTCCATTCCGTACTCCTCCAGCACCTTAAGCTGTTGCAGAATCGTTGAACCTTCAAAAACATTAATCACTAATTTGTAGCGACATGAAATCTGTTTATTTATGGCATACAGTTGGGGTAATTCCTCTTGTTCAAATGCTTCGTATAGTTGGATGTAAGGCTTCTTTGATTTCTCCAGAGCACTATGCATAGTTGCAGTGATCAGTGGATTCTTCATGACATAGTAGGAAATCATCAACAATGCATCTTCCAGCATATTCTCCACAGTCGGGTTCCAGATGATCGGTTTTTGATTCCCGGTAGATTCGACCAGAATGTTGTGCTCGGTTAAAATCCAGGACGGCCTGCTGTTCTCAGACAAGTAAAGTACATGAGTTGGATAGATTCCTCCATGATTCGGATGAGCTTCTCCAATCAGTATTTGTGCTGTAATGGTTCCCATTCTATCCCCTCCAATAGGAATCTAAAGACATTTATTTGCCTCCTAGTTTACGGCCTCAAATGACAGAACCTGTCAGAGAACAAAAGTTCTGTAATTTCATTCCTCGTTTTCCTACCATGTCAAGTGCAGTTACAATCAACTGAACAGTCTCTTTGCATGAGGTAATACTTACAAACTCATCCCAGGTATGCTCGTATCGGTACCCTGCCGAGAGATTCACGCTGTTGATTCCATAAGACGCGAATGTGCATGCATCACTGATTCCACCTCTAACTGATTTCCAGTCCGGCATACCGCAGATACGCCCAGCTTCTTCAAAGAACTGGCCCACAGCGGGATGGCAGAAGGGCTGCACATCGGCGAAGGAAGTGACGATATCCCGATTTCCTCTTCGGTCTACTACAATCGCTAATTCAACGTCATGCAGCCACGCCGGATCCAGTGCTTGGGAACCTCTCCTGCCGATCTCTTCCTCTCTGGTAAAGGCAACCTTGAGCTTTCCGTTGAATTTAGTTGCTCCTATTTGACGGATGACAGCCATGACAATCGCCATACCTGCCCGGTCATCTGCACCAAGAATGCCGGCGGAGGAGTAAAACACATCCTCTTCCCTTCGAACTTCCCTGTAAGGTTCTACTCCGTCGACGCTATCCATGTGGGCAGATAACAATATCGTGGGTCCGTTTCCTGTGCCGCATTGCCGCTCCCCCAACAAATTCCCGTAATGGTCAATCCAAACATGATCCAGCCATTTCTCCATCTTCGGTTTGATATAACGGACAACTCTCTCTTCTTTTCCGCTCGGAGCGATGATTTGCAGCAAGTCATACAGTTCAGACGCAAGCTTTTTCATCCGTATCCTCTCCCTTTGTTTAGCTGTTTGTCTTCATGACTGCATTCATCGTCTGCACCAGATCACGAAGCACGTCCTGATTTCGGTAAAGCGCTTCGGCCATATCAAGAAGCCAGTCTTGCTCGAACCTGCTTTCCCGGAGTTTTGCAGACTCTCTCATCTCAACCGATGAATGTCTGATCATCAATCGACCGCCCGCTGCCTGATGGTTGTACTTGAACTGCCATCTTCCATTGGAAAGGAGAGCGAGACACGAATCGAGTATCGTCGCGTAGTGCTGTTCTCCCCGATGAAAATGGAGAATGGGATACCGCTTCCCGTGTCCGTCACAGCTCATGGCCGTCTTAATGCCAATCGCCGAACACCAGCGGACGATCCCGGCAATATATGGATCGAGCGCATGAAGAATGACCGATTCCACTTCCCCCGGAAAATCATCACGGGCTCCTCTGCCTTCATAAAACGCGGTGATAAACTGGTCTTCCTCTACTTCCGAAGTCGGTGGTGTAAAGGTCGATCCCTGGAAATGATCCTTTACCCCTAAGTATCGCAACATGACTTCCAGCAGTCGTAGATTCTCCGGATTTTCCCGTAGGAAACGAAACGAATCATCCTCCTTCTCAAAAACAAATCCCATCCTGACAAAAGCCCTTTCCCACGTAATCATCTTTGACATCCCCACTCATCCTTTCTCTGTCGTCTCTTTTCTGTTTCTTATTGTAGAGACCGCCTGTTAAACGATGTAACGCCTGCACTTGACACGTAACAATAAAAAAAGCATCGATTGAAGCCCTCTCGAAGAAGCTGGTTCTTCGTTAGAGGAAACTTTTTATGCGTTCCGGAAAGTTTATTTCAGGACGCTTTCACACGGTGAAGCCCTTAAACTTTCCTACACGATAAAAAAAGCTTCGATTGAAGCCCTCTCGAAGAAGCTGGTTCTTCGTTAGAGGAAACTTTTTATGCGTTCCGGA
>NZ_JBIYSM020000082.1:0-6852 GCF_044759095.2 Brevibacillus soli | reverse complement strand
TGCGGACGTAGCTCAATTGGTAGAGCGTCGCCTTGCCAAGGCGAAGGTCGCGGGTTCGAGACCCGTCGTCCGCTCCATTTGTTTATCCAGGAGGGTCTCTCACCCGTAAACGGGTTCACCCTTGATGAGAATACAATGAAGTGATGCTCGGGTACTGCAGATCTGGCTTGCCAATGATGTCTATTCGACGTGGTGGCGCCAGTGGAAGCGAGACCCGTCGTCCGCTCCATACTTTTTTCAAAGACACCACTCGCTGATTAGCCGGTGGTGTTTCCTGCTTTTAGGCACCGAAACACTTTTGCCAGACGGATAAACTTGAGGCCAGGGAAAGGTTCTGGTACGATACATGAAGGTACTGCACCCGGGATTTTGGAGGTTTTATGAAAAGTAGCGAAACAATAAGAAAAACAACCGTGGTTGACTTCATGCGCGATGCCGGTTTTTTTGTCGAACGAGGACTACGCTCCTTGCACCGATACGACTATGAAAAAGCGCTGCGGTGCTTTCGACGCGCCATCGAGCTGGAGCCGACCAAAGCCGAATACCACTGTCATTTGGCTAGTGTTTTGGCGGAGACCGGGCAGTTTGAGGCATCCAACGATATCTTGTACGAAATCATAGAAAAGTGGGACCCGGCCATGGTCGAGGTTTACTTCTTCATGGCAAACAACTACGCCAATCTGGAAGACTACCAGATGGCGGAGGAGATGGCGATCCGTTATTTGGAGAGCAGGCAGGACACCTACCGCGAAGAAGCGGAAGAACTGCTCGATTACATTTATTTTGAGCTGGACATGCCGCCGCGACACATCCTGCCGGTTTCCGAGAATGACGTTTATTCGAAGCACGAAATGGCGCGCCGCAGTCTGGAAGAAGGACGGTTTCTGGAGGCGCTGAACATCCTGCAAAACATCGTTGAAACCGATCCGACCTTCATGCCGGCCTGGAACAATCTGTCTCTTGCTTACTACTATGTAGGCGATTTTGAACAGGCGATGGTGACGATTGAGCAGACGCTGGAACGGGAGCCCGGCAATCTGCACGCCCTGTGCAACTTGGCTGTTCTTTTGTCCCATCACAATCGGGCGGCAGAACTGGTCACCGTGCTCGACATGTTGAAGAAAGTGAAGCCGTTGCACAACGAGCACATCTACAAGCTGGCCACTACCATGGGGGTACTGGGACAACATCAGGAAGCGTACCGCCTTTACCAGCGCCTGTTGAAAACAGGCATTCCACAGGAACCCTGCACGTATCACTACGCGGCGATTTCCGCCTATTTAAGCAACCATAAGAACCAGGCCGTCCGCTGGTGGCAAAAGGTGAAGCAGCTTGATCCGGATTCAGGCGTAGCCGACCACTATTTACAGATGGTAAAGGCGGAAGAAGACGGACAGACTATGAAACGACTCATCCCGTATCAATACCATCATCCGATGCGGGAAATGACACTGGAAAAAGGGAATGCCGCCTGCGGCGAGGATTTTAAAAGCGATCCGATGATCCGCGCTTCCCTGCTTTGGGCACTGCAGCACGGCAAAGACGAGGTCAAGCATACGGTGCTGCAGACCCTGGCGCTCATTGGGGACGATGAGGCGGAAGCTGCGGTTCGTCAATTTTACTACCAGACAACGAACGAACAGTTGCAAAAGCTGGCCCTGCTTGCATTGGCTGAAATGGGTGCTCCTCTTCCGTCATCGGTTCCGGATCAAAGGTCTCCGGCACATGCAGCTGAGGAAAGCAGTGTGGAGGCCTGTATTTTGCAGCACTTGGCAGGGGGAAACCACCAGGCATGCTGCGATTGGTCCATGCGCGTGTGGCAATACTACCGGGATAGCGGCCAATTTCAGCAACCGGTGCGAAAAGCGGTAGCCTGGGTTGCGGCGCTCGAATACTTATACGGAAAAGCGGTAAACCAGAAGCAGACACAGACAGCATTGGCGCAAAAATACGGTGTCTCGCCGGCAACAGTGGCGAAGTGTATCAAAGCGCTCGCTGCTCTTGATCTAAATAAATTCTCACTTTATAATTAATTTAAAGTAGAAAGAAGAGAAGCGTCTCTTAGGAGGTTGTGGAGCATGAGCGACCAAAAAGTTTACGATGTCATTATCGCCGGCGCCGGCCCTGCCGGTATGACGGCTGCCGTATACACGTCACGTGCCAACATGTCTACGTTGATGCTGGAGCGCGGAATTCCGGGCGGTCAAATGGCGAACACCGAGGATATTGAAAACTATCCAGGTTTTAGTTCAATCCTGGGTCCGGAGCTGTCCACGAAAATGTTTGAGCACGCGCAAAAGTTTGGTGCCGAATACGCTTATGGTGAAATCAAGGAAATCCAGGACGGCGACCCGTATAAAAAAGTAATCACCGGTGACAAGGAATACCTGGCCAAGTCGGTGATTATTGCGACGGGTGCGGAACACCGCCTGCTCGGCGTGCCGGGAGAGAAGGAACTGTCCGGACGAGGTGTATCCTATTGCGCGGTGTGCGACGGAGCCTTTTTCCGCAACAAAGAACTGGTGGTGGTCGGCGGCGGCGACTCGGCTGTAGAGGAAGCAGTCTTTTTGACTCGCTTTGCCAGCAAAGTAACCATCGTCCACCGACGTGACCAGTTCCGCGCACAAAAAATTCTCCAGAAGCGCGCCTTTGAAAACGAAAAGATTGACGTGATCTGGGATACGGTTGTGAAAGAAATCCGCGGAGAAGGCAAGGTGCAAAGCGTTCTGCTGGAGAATGTCAAGACCGGCGAACAGCGCGAATTCCCGACGGACGGGGTGTTTATCTACGTCGGAATGGACCCGCTCTCTTCCAGCGTTCTCCATCTCGGCATCACCAACGAATCCGGTTACATCTTGACGGATGACCGCATGTACACCAAGGTAAAAGGCATTTTTGCCGCAGGAGACGTCCGAGAAAAAACACTGCGTCAGGTCGTGACGGCCACCGGAGACGGTTCCATCGCCGCCCAGGCCGCACAACATTACGTAGAGGAATTGAATGAACGTCTGAAAGAACAAAATGTCACAATCTCTTAACCTCCCTGTAACATGATTGAAATAATCGAGGGATAAAATAAAGACAGTGAATTGACCCCCTTATCTATACGACCATTGACGCGTGGCTGGTTAAGCAGCCGCGCCTTTTTTTAGTTACAGCATCTAGGAAAAGGGTTCGGGGCCCCGCCCGGCGCAGCATGGGACCCCACTCGGCACAGCGATAGCTAACGCCGAGTGGGTCGAGGATAGCTATAGCCGGGTGGGTTCTTTTGTCCGGTTCCAGTGCGGGAATCATTATGGTATTCTTATCTCAGAATCGTAGGAGGCGAGTAGAGTGACCGAACAGGTGAAAGAAAAAGACATCAACCTATTGATTATTACTGGGATGTCAGGTGCGGGAAAAACCGTGGCCGTTCAAAGCCTGGAGGATCTGGGCTTCTTTTGCGTGGATAACCTGCCGCCGGTGCTGATCCCGAAGTTTGCCGAACTGATCAAGCAGTCCGGGGGAGGAATTGAACGTGTCGCGCTGGTGATCGACCTGCGAGGACGTGAGTTTTTCGAGAGTTTGTCCGAAGCCATCGACAGTCTCAGCCAGATGGAGGGCATCAGCTTCCACATTTTATACCTGGATGCAAATGACCAGACACTGGTGTCACGATACAAGGAAACACGCCGCCGCCACCCCCTCTCGCCCAACGGTTCACCGCTGGAAGGGATTCATGCGGAACGCAGGCTGCTTCAAGAGATGAAGGGGCGTGCTCATCAGATCATTGATACCAGTCAAATGAAGCCTGCACAGCTGCGGGAGAAAATCGTCAGCCAGTACGCTCAGCAGGGATCGCCGTTGACGATTAACGTACTTTCGTTTGGCTTTAAATACGGAACGCCGATCGACGCCGATTTGATGTTCGACGTCCGTTTTCTGCCCAATCCCCACTACGTAGAGGAGCTCCGGCCCAAAACCGGCTGTGACACCGAAGTGGCGGAATACGTAATGAATCGACCGGAAACGAAAGAATTCGTGGACAAACTGCTCGATTTCCTGTCCTATACACTTCCTCATTACCAACGGGAGGGCAAAAGCCAACTGGTGATCGGCATTGGTTGTACCGGAGGGAAGCATCGCTCCGTGGCCATTGCGGAACACATCGGTGACGTATTCAGTAAAGATTATAGTGTCAGAGTCAGCCATCGAGACATGGATAAAAACAAATAAGCATAGGATGGCAGGAAAGAGAAAATGAAGCGTCATCCCATCAGGAACCTGTGCATTCTCAAGAGGAGAGAACGAGGTGACATATGCCAGCGAGGAGAATGGGAAATCAGCCGAGTAAGTCGCTGCGGATTGTCGTGATCGGCGGGGGGACAGGTCTGTCTGTTCTGTTAAGGGGTTTAAAGCACGAACCGGTTCACATCACGGCAATTGTAACCGTCGCTGACGACGGGGGGAGTTCCGGGCGTCTGCGGGAAGAGATGGATATGCTTCCTCCAGGCGACATCCGAAACGTACTAACCGCACTGGCGGATACCGAGCCGTTGATGGAAAAAGTGATGCAATATCGATTTTCCGCCGGTACGGGATTGGCAGGACATAATTTGGGAAATCTACTACTTGCAGCCATGAACGAAATAACAGGTGATTTCGTAACCGCTGTCAAAAAGCTAAGCGGTGTGCTTGCCGTGCGAGGGGACGTGCTTCCGGCATCAACCCAGTCGATTTTGCTGAAAGCAGAAATGGAGGACGGCTCGATTGTGACGGGCGAGTCCCAGATTCCATTGGCAGGCAAGCAAATCAAGCGGGTCTTTCTCGATCCGGAAGATGCAGTGCCGCTGAGCGAGGCCCTGCAGGCCATCGCCGATGCGGATGCGATTTTGATTGGCCCTGGAAGTTTGTATACAAGCATTTTACCCAACCTTTTGGTGAAAGGTCTTTTTGCTGAAATCGAACGTTCCACGGCCCCCAAATTCTACATTTGCAACGTGATGACACAGCCGGGTGAAACCGACGGCTATACGGCTTCCAAGCATGTGGAGGTCATGTATCAGCACGTGGGCGGGCCATTTTTTGATACCATTATTGTGAATTCAGCGGAAATCCCGCTGCATGTTCAGGAAAAATATGCCGAAAAGGGAGCGGCCCCCGTCAAATGCGACTTGCCGCAGTTGAAACAACTGGGTCTTCATGTGGTCGCAAAGCCGCTGGTAACCTTTGAAGAAGGCTTCCTTCGTCATGATGCGGCTGCCGTAAGCAAGCAGGTAGTGTCACTCATTAAGCGAAGACGAGGGGTCAGCCGTAAGAAAGTGAAGGAGTGAGAGAAGGGTGTCATTCGCCGCGCAGACGAAAAAAGAACTGACCATGCTGGAAAGCCCCTCATGCTGCAGCAGGGCTGAATTGGCGGCTCTCATTCGCATGAACGGCAGTCTCCAATTCGGAGCCGGTCGATTTGTGCTTGACGTATCTACGGAAAACGCGGCGATTGCAAGGCGCATCTACACTCTGACCAAGCAATTGTTCAACGTGCACGCCGAGTTGCTCGTCCGCAAAAAGATGCGGTTGAAGAAAAACAATGTCTACATCGTCCGGATTCCGCACCAGGCCAATGAAATTTTGCGGGATTTGGGAATTATGGACAACCAGTTGTCCTTTACACCCAGGATCTCGCCGGAGATTGTGAAAAAGTCCTGCTGCCGTGCAGCCTACCTCCGTGGGGCGTTTCTTGCCGGGGGGTCTGTCAATCATCCGGAAGCGTCCAGCTATCATCTGGAGATTTTTACGGCCTATCAGGATTTTTGCGAAGCCTTGACGAAGCTGGCCAATCGTTACAGATTAAACGCCAAATGTATTGAGCGGAAAAAAGGGTACGTCCTCTATATAAAAGAGGGCGAGAAAATTACCGAGTTCCTCAGTTTGATCGGGGCTCACCAGGCGCTTTTGTACTTCGAGGATGTCCGTATTGTAAAGGACATGCGCAACTCGGTAAACCGCCTGCACAACTGTGAGATTGCCAACATCAACAAAACGGTGAACGCGGCGACCAGACAGATGGAAAACATCCAGTTGATCCAGCAGGAAATCGGTTTGGAAAACCTGCCGAAACGCTTGCGGGAGGTGGCCGAACTGCGGCTCATGCATCCGGACATCAATCTGAAGGAGCTGGGGGAGATGATCCCGAGCGGCACCGTCAGCAAGTCGGGAATCAACCACCGCCTTCGGAAAATTAACGAAATCGCTGACAAATTACGAGAAAAACAAAATATTTCTGCCTACTGATTTGGTATACTGATGGTAATGAGCACAATACGTGAGGAGGTACTCTGATGGTTCAACAGCAGGTAATAGTCAAGCTAAAAACCGGTTTGCAAGCCCGTCCGGCCGCGTTCTTCGTACAGGAGGCAAACCGCTTTGCATCGGAAGTATTTGTAGAAAAGGATAATAAAAAAGTAAATGCGAAGAGCATTATGGGCATCATGAGCCTCGCAATCAGCTCGGGAACGGAAATAACCATATCGGCTGAGGGGCCTGACGCTTCTCAGGCGGTTGCCAGCCTTGCCAATTTGGTCAGCAAGGAAGAATAGGCAGCTGATTCACCGGACACTTTCTGCGAGAGAAAGTGTCTTTTTTTTAGTAGATAGGAATTTATAAAATTGGACATCCCATACAGCCGCTAGGAAAGTGTTCTGGGCCCCAGCCGACACCAGCGTTAGCTTAAGTCGGCTGGGTTTTCTTCATCGTGTAGGAAAGTTTAAGGGCTTCACCGTGTGAAAGCGCCCTGAAATAAACTTTCCGGAACGCATAAAAAGTTTCCTCTAACGAAGAACCAGCTTCTTCGAGAGGGCTTCAATCGAAGCTTTT
>NZ_JBIYSM020000081.1:0-7309 GCF_044759095.2 Brevibacillus soli | reverse complement strand
TAGAGGAAACTTTTTATGCGTTCCGGAACGTTTATTTCAGGACGCTTTCACACGGTGAAGCCCTTAAACTTTCCTACTCGATAAAAAAAGCAACGACGAGGATGGACCTGCCGCTGCCTGTTTATGACATACCGGTTCCTCCTTCCCTTAACACACGGACCGTTGAACATGACAGGGCAACACCTGTCGTTCTCAACGAGACGTTGTGAGATAGCTCTCCATCCGGGTAACGGGTGATTACGCGGATGACAGTCCTGCGTTTGTTCAACGCAGACCCAGCACGGAGGTTTTGGGTCAACCTGCCGCACTTCGGCGAATTCCCCTTTCCCACACCCGTCAACGATTCCCGATCTCAGGGGGGTACTCTTGGTTTTCGCGCCTCTACCTCACTCCATAGGGAAGTGAGGTTCATTATTCTGTTTCAAAGGGATTATATCACGCTCATACAGGAGGTTCAATTTGTTTTTTCTAAATTGTCCTCATCTTTCGGTATCCAATTTACGCAGATGACGGATAATCTCTCGGGCGAGCTTGTCGCCGATGCCAAGCTGACGGAAATCCTCTACGGTTGCCTCTCGCATTTTTTTCAGCGATCCGAAGTGCTGGAACAACAGTTTCCGCCGCTTCTCCCCGATTCCCGGAATTTCATCCAGTTGGGAGGAGAGCAGAGACTTGCTTCGCGCCTGCCGATGGAAGGTGATGGCAAAGCGGTGCACCTCGTCCTGAATACGCTGCAGCAGGTAAAACTCGTAACTGTCGCGCTTCAGTTCAACCGGCTCCGGCGGATCGCCGAACAGCAGCTGGGCCGTCTTGTGCTTGTCGTCCTTGGCCAGGCCGCACACAGGAATATAAAGTCCCAGCTCGTTTTCCAGCACGTCCATCGCCGCGCTGATTTGCCCCTTGCCGCCGTCGATCACGATCAGATCAGGCATCGGCAGATTTTCCTTCAAGAGACGGGTGTAACGGCGCCGGATCACTTCCCGCATGGACCCGTAATCGTCCGGTCCCTGCACGCTTTGAATCTTGAACTTGCGATACTCCTTTTTGTCGGGGCGTCCGTCGGTAAATACGACCATGGCGGAAACGGGTTCCGTCCCCTGGATGTTGGAGTTGTCGAACGCTTCGATCCGGTGCGGCGTGCCGATCCCCAGCACATGTCCCAGGTTGTGCACCGCCTGAATCGTGCGGGCGTCGTCTTTGGACATGAGCGCAAACTTCTCCTGCAGGGCAATCCGCGCATTTTCGTTGGCCATTTGCACCAGCTCAAACTTCTTGCCCCGCTTCGGAGTCAGTACCTTTACCCCCAGCCATTCGGCCAGAAGCTCCGGCTCGCTCTGTTCCGGCAGCAGAATCTCCTTGGGCAGCGCCTGCTGCTTGTCGTAGTAGAACTGGGTGACGAACGACATGAAGTCTTCCGCCTCTTCGCCGTAGTAGGGAAACGAGGTCGTCTCCCGCTCAATCATCTTGCCCTGCCGCATGTAAAAGACCTGAATGCACATCCAGCCTTTCTCCACGGCAAAGCCAATGATGTCGCGGTCAATGGTATCAGTGAGCGTCACTTTCTGCTTCTCCATGACGGCCTCGATGCTGCGGATCTGGTCCCGCAATTCCTTGGCCCGCTCAAACTCCATGTTTTCCGCGGCCTGCATCATCTTTTCCGTCAACTGCTGCTTCATGGCTTCGTGTCCTCCGTCGAGGAACCTGGAAATCTCCTCCACCAGACGCTGGTTTTCCGCCGGGTCAACGTCGTGCACACAAGGAGCGAGGCATTGGCCCAAATGGTAGTACAGGCACACCTGCTTTGGCATCGTCTTGCATTTGCGCAGCGGGTAGAGTCGGTCCAGGAGCTTCTTCACTTCCGAAGCGGCACCTGCATTCGCGTATGGTCCGAAATAACGCGCCTTGTCCTTTACCACTTTGCGGGTGATCTCCAAACGAGGCTGCGGTTCGTTGGTAATCTTGATGTACGGGTACGTCTTGTCGTCCTTCAGCATGACATTGTAGCGCGGATCGTGCTTTTTGATCAGGTTGCACTCCAAAATCAACGCTTCGATCGGAGACGAGACGACGATATATTCAAAATCGGCGATTTCACTGACCAAAAGCTGCGTCTTGCCGTCGTGGCTGCCGGTAAAATACGATCGCACGCGGTTTTTCAGCACTTTGGCCTTGCCGACGTAGATGATTTCTCCTTTGTCGTTCTTCATCAGGTAGCAGCCCGGCTTATCCGGCAGGACTGCCAGTTTGTCTTTCAAGGAGCTCTTCACGGCTGCCCCCTCCTTTCGTTCTCCAACCAGTAAAAAACGTGTTTCGATGAACATGGTATCACGTTTTCCACACGAAAAAAACTGCCGAACACAAGTCGACAGTTTCTTCCTCTCGTGAGGGTCATGCGTGTTTCCGACCGCCCAAATAGGCTTCTTTTACCCGTTCATCATTCAACAGCGACTCCCCGGTACCTTCGAGAACAATCTTTCCCGCCTCCAGGACGTATCCGTAATCCGCAATTTTCAACGCCTGCTTGACATTTTGCTCGACGATCAGCACAGTCGTTCCTTCGCGATTGATCTGGGTGATCACCTTGAAAATATCCGAAACGACAAGGGGAGCCAGTCCCATGGAAGGTTCGTCCAACAAAAGCAGCTTCGGTCTCGACATCAGGGCGCGCGCAATGGCCAGCATTTGCTGTTGTCCCCCTGACATCGTGCCTCCCAGCTGGTTTCGTCTCTCTTTCAAAATGGGGAACCAGGTCATCATCTTTTCCATATCCTCTTTGATCCCTGCTGGATCTTTGCGCTGAAACGCTCCCATTTCCAGGTTCTCCTGGACAGTCATTTTTCCGAGAATGGCGCGTCCTTCCGGAACCAGAGCCAAGCCCGCCTTTACGATCTTGTGCGGCTTCCATCCTTCAATCCGCTGTCCCTGAAACGTAATGGTGCCGCTTTGAGGCGACAGTTGTCCCGCAATGGTTCGCATGGTTGTCGTCTTGCCGGCGCCATTTGCCCCGATCAGGGAGACAATTTTTCCGGCGGGAACTTCAAGGGAAATTCCCTTGATGGCCTTGATTTGCCCGTACGACGTGCTGAGATTCTGTATGGTGAGCATCCTACTCCTCCTCCTTGCCGAGGTAGGCTTCAATCACATCGGGATTGGCTTGCACCTCTGCCGGTGTCCCTTCGGCGATCTTCACGCCGAAGTTGATGCAAACCACCTTTTCGCACAAGTTCATCACCAGGCCCATGTCGTGTTCAACCAGCAGCACGGTTGTGCCCCTGTCGCGAATGTTTTTGACCAGTTCCATCAATGCCTTGGTTTCACTCTCGATCATTCCCGCTGCTGGTTCATCCAGCAAAAGCAGCTTCGGCTGCGTGGCCAATGCCCGGGCGATTTCCAGGCGACGCTGCTGTCCGTAGGCCAGGGTATCAGCGCGGACATCCCGCACACCGGACAAGCCGACAAAATCGAGCAATTCCTCCGCCTTGGCATGGACCTCCCGTTCTTCTCTGCGCTGCTGCGGCGACCGTAACAGCGATGCCCAGAATCCGGCGCTCATCCGCGTATGGCAGCCCACCTTTACGTTATCCAGGGCGCTCATGTGACCAAAGAGCCGAATGTTTTGAAATGTGCGCGCCACACCCATTTCCGTGATCTTGTGGGGCTGCATTCCGTTTAGTTTCTGGCCGGCAAAGGTTACCTCTCCCGTCGTCGGTTCAAAAATGCCGGTGGCCATGTTAAAAATCGTCGTTTTCCCCGCTCCGTTTGGTCCAATCAACCCGACGATTTCCCCTTCGTTCACAGCAAACGAGACGTCACGGAGCGCTGTAATTCCGCCGAAGCTTTTTCCGATCTTCTTTAGTTCCAGCAACACGTCAGCACTCCTCCTTCGCTTCGCTTACCGCTTGTGTTGGTTTGCGGCGGCGAAAAAGGGTATGAAACGTGTCTGCCCCGATCAGACCATGCGGACGGAAAGCCATCACACCGACCATGATCGCGCCGTACATGAACATTTTGTATTCGGCCAGCCCCCGCAGCACTTCCGGCAGCGATGTAAGGACCAACGCCCCGAACAGCGGACCCCATACAATCTCGCTTCCGCCAATGACGGCAAAGGAGAGAATTTCTACCACCTTGTGATAGTTGAAATCATCGGGTGTGATCGTCGTGGTAATGTGCGCAAACAAGCCCCCGCACAAACCGGCCAATACGGAACCGATGATGAAAGCAAGCATTTTGTAGGAGGAAACAGGGAGCCCCATCGCTCTTGCCGCCGTTTCGTCCGCCTTGATCGCCTCAAAGGCGCGCCCGATCCGGGAACGATTCAATCGCAAGGTGAGGAACAGAATCAGCGAAAACAGGAACAGCAGAAAAACAAGGGTGGAGAGGGCTTTCATTTGCAAAACGGATACGCCGACAGCTTGCGCGTTGATCCCCAATGCCTTCTCCCATTCGTACAGGTAGTTGCCGATCGACTGCAAACCGGTAAGACCAAGAGCTCCGTTGGTGATCTCCAGATTGAGCAGAATGACCCGAACCACCTCGCCGAAACCAAGCGTGGCAATCGCCAAATACAACCCGTGCAATTTAAGTGTCGGCGCACCGATCAAAAGAGCAATGACACCCGCTGCCAGCGCTCCCAGTCCAACAGCAACAAAGAGCGGCAAATCCGCTTGCTTGGTCAGGATGCTGGCAGTGTACGCACCAATGCTCATAAAGCCGGCATGTCCGAGGGAAAGCTGACCGGTAGCCAGCGTGAGGTAAATGCTGATCGCCAGAATGCCGTTTAACACGATAAATGTAATGACCTGGATATTGTACGGATTCAGTAAGTCCATCTCTTGCGTCACCCCCTATACCTTGCGACCGAATAATCCCTCAGGCCTCAACAACAAGATGAGTATGATCAGTCCAAATGCGACAGCGTCCCTGTACGATGAATCCCCGTACGCCACGGAAAAGACTTCGATAATACCCAGCAGGATCCCGCATGCCATCGCACCGGGAATGCTTCCCACCCCGCCCAAAATCAGAACGGCCAAGCCTTTGAATCCCAGGGTAAGACCCATTGTCGGTATCAGTGCGGAATAGGCCATGCCGATCAGGATGCCAGCCACACCGCCAAGCGCAGAAGCGAGCATCACGGTAACGACGATCACCATGTTGGTGTTGATTCCAAGGAGATTGGCTGTATCGCTGTTTTCTGCCGTTGCCCGGATCGCTTTTCCCATTTTTGTTCGCTTGATCCAGAAGTGAAGCGCAAACATCAACACCAGGGAAATGGCCAAAATGAGGATGTCGACGCTGCGCAGCTGTACCAGCCCAAGATCAAACACTTGGTCTCCGAATGTTTGGGGAAATGCTCGCGAATCGGCTCCAAACCATTTGTGCATCGCCTCTTCCACCAAAATGGCAAATCCGATGGTGCTAATCAGCGAGGCAAGATGCGGGACATTTTTCTTTCGCAAAGGGCGCAGTGCCGTATATTCGAGAATGAGCCCCAGAACAGCGGAAATCACGACTGCTGCGAGCAATGCGGCGACGAGCGGCATCTGGCCGCTTGTCATCAGGACAAGACCGACCAGGGAGCCGAAAATAAAGATTTGCCCGTGCGCCATGTTAATGATTCCCAGGACACCGAAAATCAGTGTGTATCCCAGCGCGATCAACGAGTAGGTACTGCCCACCGTTAAGCCGTTGACGAATTGCTGCCAAAACAAACTGCCTCACCTCGCTATCGGAGTACAAACAAATTGCCCGGGCACCCCCGGGCAAATGCCGCTTTGTTGTCAATGCTGCCTTGCGCTGAAATTATTCAAATGGAACATATTTTCCGTCTTTCGCTACGACGACTACCGCATCGCCGATCGGATTCCGTTTCTCGTCAAAGGAGAGGTTGCCGGATACACCCTGGAAGTCTTTCAATTGAGCCAACTGATCGCGAAGGGCTTCGCGGTCAGCTTTTCCTGCAGCCAACAGGGACTGGGACATGATGTGCAGCGCGTCGTACGCCTGAGCTGCGAACTGATCCGGCTTTTTGCCGTATTTTGCCTCGAACGCTTTCACAAATGCTTGAACCTTGTCGTCCTTTTTCTCCGGGCTGAACGGGGTTGCGACAATCAAGCCTTCCGCAGCCGGGCCGGCAATCGCAAATACCTGCGGGTTGTTGAATCCGTTTCCGCCGAGAATTGTGGCTGTAATTCCCAGCTCGCGTGCTTTTTTCACGACCAGGGAGCCTTCTTTATACAAGGCCGAGACAAACAGCACATCCGGGTTCAATTCCTTGATCTTGGTCAATTGCGCGGAGAAATCGACGTCTCCGTTAGAGAACGTGGCTTCACCCAGATTTTCCAGACCAAGCTTTTCGGCTGTCGCTTTCATCGTTTTGAATCCGGAGACGGAAAAATCGTCATTGGATGCATAAATGAAGGCTGCCTTTTTCAAACCTTTTTTCTCTACAGCCGCTTTCATCGCAGTCGGAATGGCGATCGACTCGGGCAGGGAGTTGCGGAATACGTATTCGCCAATATCGTTGATGCCTTCCGCTGTATTGGAGATGCCAAAAATCGGTGTCTCGGCTTCATTGGCTACCGGACCGGCCGCAAACATTTCACCGGACAAGGTAGGTCCGATAATGGCAACCACCTGATCCTGGTTGATC
This sequence comes from Brevibacillus soli, assembly GCF_044759095.2. Lineage (NCBI taxonomy): Bacteria > Bacillati > Bacillota > Bacilli > Caryophanales > Paenibacillaceae > Brevibacillus > Brevibacillus soli. Next base: position 654 of record NZ_JBIYSM020000081.1, on the reverse strand, counting down.
AGCTTGTTTACCGCATTGATCGCGCTTTCCTTTTTGCCGCCCGAATCTTCAAACTGCAGCTCGATCTTCAGCTTTCCTTTATTTGCTTCATTCAGTTCGGCCAATGCCAGCTCCAAACCGTTCTTCTGCGCTTCACCGTAAGCCGCACCCGAGCCGGAAAGAAAGCTTACGACGCCAATTTTCGCAGTGATCTCCTGGCCGCCGGCACTTCCAGAGCTTGTCCCGCCGCTTGACCCGGAAGCGGGAGTTCCGCTTGAGGCAGGACTTCCGCCGCCGCATCCTGCAAGTATCATGGCCCCTATTGTTAATGTTGCAAGGGATTGAAAAAGACGTGACCTTTTCATAGTGACCTCCTTGGTTTGTACAAGTGAATAAATATTGCATTTATTCATTTTAATAAAAATTATTAGAAAATGCAAACGATTATGTCTCCCCCTCGTAAGAAAACCCAGCCGACTTTAGCTATCCTCGACCCACTCGGCGTTAGCCATCGCTGTGCCGAGTGGGGTCCCTTTCTTCGCCGGGCGGGGCCCCGAACCCTTTCCTTGTGGCTGTATTTGATGTCCAATTTTATAAATTCTACCCTGAAAATCTAAGTGACTTAGAACAGGCCTTTTTGGCAATAGCAAACTAAGCCCCCGTTGCTTCGTTTTT
>NZ_JBIYSM020000080.1:0-7322 GCF_044759095.2 Brevibacillus soli | reverse complement strand
GCTTAGTTTGCTATTGCCAAAAAGGCCTGTTCTAAGTCACTTAGATTTTCAGGGTAGAATTTATAAAAATGGACATCGAATACAGCCACTTGGAAAGTGTTCGGGGCCCCGCCCGGCGAAAAAAGGGACCCCACTCGGCTCAGCGATAGCTACCGCCGAGTGGGTCGAGGATAGCTAAAGTCGGGAGGGTTTTCTTGTATGAACAGTTGAAAGTGCAACCGGAATTGAAAGAACAGAGGCGATCTGGTATTCTAGTTTCCACATGGCATTACGTGAGGGAGGCGGTCAGATGACAAGCGAATTCAACATTGCCGTACACAGTCTGGTCCTGTTGGCCAACCTTCCGGATCGAATGGCAACAAGCGAGAAGATCGCGGCAAATATTTGCACGCATCCCACCAGAGTGAGAAAGGTATTGGCCTTGCTGCGGAAAAACAACTACATTACCGCGAAAGAAGGAGTGGGCGGCGGTTTTATTCTGAATTGCGATCCTGACAAAGTCACCTTGGCAGAACTGTATCATTTGACATCCAAGGGTACGTTGAAGCCCTCCTGGAAATCGGGGAATCCGGAAAGTCCGTGCGGTTGTCGGGTCACAATCAATATTGGATCGGTCATGGACGACATTTATGACGAAGCGGAAAGATACTTCGAAAGGTGCCTGGAAAACCTGACAATCAGCGGTGTTCTTGAAAAGGTCAAACAAGGAAACACGGAAAAAACATGCAAGGAATAGGAATTGACAAATTCAACTGTTACAATTATAGTTATAGTTAAGTAGCGGATTCATTCCTGGCACGTCCGCTTTTTCTTAAGGTTAAACTGTGATAAAAAATATAACTGATTATAAAGTGGAGGAATAGAAAATGGCGAACCAAACGACAGCAAAAAAGATAACATTTTTTACGTATCCGAGCTCCACATCCGCGATCAAGACAAAAGCGTGGCTGACCAAGCACGGGGTCAACTACGAGGAAAGACATCTGCTGAAAAAGCCGCCAACTGTAGATGAATTGATGGAAATTGCGAAACTCACCAAGCAGGGCATGGATGAATTATTGGCGACCCGCAGTCAGGAATTCAAGCAGTTGGGTGTCAATATTGAGGAACTGACTGTTTCCGAACTGCTTACTCTCTTGAGTGAAAAACCCCAGCTGTTAAAAAAGCCGATTATCACCGATGGGAAAAATCTGATCGTCGGTTACGATTCAGCCGCCCTGGAAACCATCCTGAAATCGGAGTAAGTGTCTCGTGAAAACAAGCCGGCATTTTTTGAGGAAAAAGGAGGCGTTCTCTTTGCTCCGCTTCGTTGCCAGCCCGCCAAGGGGTTGGCAGGCTGGCAAAGCCGCGTCACTACGAAGTTTTCTCAGGGGTGGCGCTGCTTGATCCCCGCGCCCACGTCCCTACGCCAGCAGGTCGTCACAGCTCGCGGGTAGCTGGAGGATTCGGTCCCTCTACAAACCATTGGTTTCTCAACAAACTGCGCTCCTGTTTACAGGAGCGTTTCGCTTTTGAGAAACAACAGTAATGAGAAGAAGCATATTTCCGGGCGGAGCGACTAGCGCAGCCCAACCAGCGAAGCGACGAATTCGCGGGAATGAGGAGCGTCACTCTGTATGAACTGCGGAGCGGCTACTGCTTTGGCGCTCCCCCGCGAATCGTTGCGGAGCGGACAATCTATGGATCCTTGAAGGGCGTAGACCGGAGCGAAGAACGGAAACATGCTTCTTCTGCTGCAGCCAAACATCCAATACAGCCGCTAGAAAAGGGTTCGGGGCCCCGCCCGGCGAAGCGTTAGCTCATGCCGAGTGGGTTATTTTAACGAAAGAGCCGGGTTTAACAGCTGTGCCAGGTCATCCAATCCCGTAAGCTCTTTTTCGTTGAGAATATCCAGCGCTTTGACAAAATAACTGGAATCGTGCTCATACATGCGGGAAAAGGTTTGAATGAAAGAAACCGCCTCTTCGGCTGATAGTCCTTGCTGACTCGCCGCGATGCCGATCAGGTGAAGCTGAATCAGGACGTAGTGAAGCAGAAAGACAACGTACTCGTCGTATACACTGCGGTTGCCGAAGAGCGGAAACAGCCGGCTGTACACGTAGTTCACCAGGTAGTTTTCCAGCACGTAGCCATGCTCTTGGAGAAACGGCACAAAATACACTTCATAAGCGCGCTGATGGCGCTCAATGGAGCCGTCGATCCCTTGTTGAAATTGCTGGTAATAGTTTTTGTACCGCTGGTTGTTGCCGGAATTTTCGGCGTAATCTTCCACGAAATAGAGCAGCAGCTGCAGATGAAACTCGCTGGAGGTCAAGGTGTTCATCACGTCGTTCTCGTCATCGTCGGGAAGCTCACGGTAACGGGCGAGGATCGGCAGAATATCGATGAATCGTTTTTCCTCCATCAACTGAGACAGGTCCCAAGAAAAGCGGCCCAGCCTGAACATCCTGCTGTGCAAGCTAATGCTTCGATTCTGCAAAAGTTCAACGATGTACGAGCGGATCTCGTAATAGCAATCGGAAAACCGTTCGTCATCAAACAGCCTGTCCAGCGAAGAGTCGTCTTCGCAAACGGTGTCGACCGGCTCCAGCCGAATTCCGTCTGGATTGAGCAATGCCAATCGCGCAACCTCCGGGCAGGAGAGGCTGCCGAACAGTTCGTAGGTGTTATATAAGCGGCTGTGCTGGCGGGGGTACAGACTGCATGTTCGGGAAAGGTAGCGTTCCCCCAGCCCCAGCTGGATGGAACACAATTTTTCCGTATTGAGAAACGGACAAAACCCATGCTCATTAAAGCGGATGGTTGCATAATCCGTAAAGGTGGTTTCATAGCGGTTGCGGCGGATGTGATGGGTCAGTTTCTTTTTCCAGGTTTTATCTGTCAACTGCTTGTATTTGACAAAGGTTTTTTTATCGATATCCACGCTCCAGCCCTGGCAGCAGGTATCTTCGCAAGCGGTGCCGATACACTGAAACTGCTTCATGTAGCTGGCGGCGAGATGGGATTGTTTCATGGGAGACTCCTTTTGACTTGTTTCAAGCCATTGTAACACACATGCCGCGCGAGAAGGCCGATAGGAAAAGGAAAATTTTTTTCTAGCCGATCAGCTTAAGCCCAGCTACCGCAACAACGACGATTGCGATAAACACAATTCTCCACGTGTCTTTCGGTTCCCCGTACACAAACATGCCTACGATCGTGCTGCCTATGGTGCCGATTCCTGTCCAGACGGCATAAGCCGTACCCATTGCTATGCCTTTCATTGCTGTCGCAAGGAAAACAAAACTTAGGACAAATCCGCCGATTAGAATCAAATAAGAACGAAAGGAAGGCTATATGAGCAGACCGAAACTGACGAGGATTGCAATAACGGTAATTCCCCAGGTAATAAGGCTGTCAGCATGCTTTAAGCCGGCAACCCAAATCACTTCAAAGACGGCGGCGACCACAACAAGCAGCCACTGAATGTTCATGTGTGAACGACTCCCTTCTAGTTAAAACAAAATAAGCCCGCGGAGAACACCGTTACAGTGCTTCTCCCGGGCTTTTGTCCCTCCGTGTACACGGCTGTGCCGTGCGTTTTCTCTCGGACCAGACCAGTCACATGAACTGCGGAACCCTAGAAAACTCCCTTCATTTTACTAACAATCATCTTAGGTATGTCAAGAGGTGGTTAGTTGGAGATTTTTCTCTTTGCATAAACCGCTTTCTTATGGATATAATGGGAACAAATGTTCCTATTATTTTATTGGATGGTGGTTCAGATGCATCGCGAGCTTCAGCGCTATTATGCACAGCAGCGGGTTGTGGACCTGATCTATGTAAATCGAAGCGGGCAAACCAGCAAGCGGGCCGTTCGCATCCATTCCATCGACGGGGATCGGATCAAGGCCTACTGTTTTACCCGCCAAGCATACCGCTTGTTTCTTGTGGCCAATATCCTGGCTGTCGCACCGGCATCCCGTCACGCCGCCGGCTGGTGACGAATTGTCAAACTACTTTTCGATATACTCATAGAGGAACGACTCCCCCCGCTGATAGAAGCGCGGATCATAGATTCCCAGTCGTTGTTCGTTGTTGACGATGACGACCATGGGAGCCCACCGGTACAAGGTTTGCGCTTCCGGATTTTGTGTAAAAAGCGGAGTGAGATCAGTCCCTTCGGCAGAGGTCAGACGTTTCAGCAGAATCGGTTCAGACCAGAGGGATGCCTGGGTGATTTCCACCTCGTTTCCCTTTTTTCCGATGACCTTGTACGAACCCGGGAAGAAATCGGCTGCCAAGGTGACCTGATCGTACCGTCCAGCCAGCGATTTTTGGATGACCAGCCCCTGTGCGGTCTGGCTTGCCACCTGCAAAAGCAGAAGGCAGGCAACTGTACGGAAAACGGTATGTCTGGGCCAACTCCCAAAGCGTGCCGCAAGAAATCCTCCCAGGATGATTCCCCACATGACTAGATCAATGATCGGTATCGTGCCCAGCGCCAGCCTCTTTTGGGAAAACGGCTCCCAGTATCCGGTTCCCCACGGGTTGAAAATGTCGATGGTAATGTGGATGAACACGGCAAGCAGGCCGACGGCAAACAGTCGTTTGTCGTACACGCGCCAGATCAGGTGCGCCATCGCTGTCAAAAGTGCGGCCCACAGTGGAACGAGAAAGAGGGAATGGGTAATGCCTCTGTGCCACATCAGGTACTCCCCGCCCCTGTCCCACAGCTGGGAGACCACGTCGATATCGGGGATTTCACTGCCCGCTACGGAAACAAACAGAAGGGAGCGCGCCGCATCCTTTGAGAGATCCTTTCTCTCGATCGCATGGTACAAAACAAGACCGAACAACGCATGCGTAACGGTATCCAATTCCATTCTCCTCCTTGTTTACAGTGTACGACCACGTAACAGCTCCCCATGATTGTAATCAGTGGGTGATGGAACAGCAAGCAAAGTTTCCAGGCGACGTCGTTTTTGTCATCGGCTACCTCACTCACCCTGCCCACCCTCCCCGAATACGATGGGAGGGATGAGGTGATGAAGGGTGGAGCAAAGAACGTTTCGGCCCGGAGACATTCTGGTTGCCTGTGACAACGTTGCTGAATTGCCGTCGGGGTATGTGGGCCATTCCGCTATCGTTGTTGATTCCAAGCAGATTGTAGAGGCGTTGCCGCAGCTGCCTTTTGTGCGGAAAAGCAATGTATCCAGCTTTCTGGAAGGGCATCCGTTGCATGTGCACTATCGGCCCAATGAGAAGAAAACAGGATCACATGCTGCAAAATGGGCGCTGAAATATGTTGCCGGTTACGATAAAAATGTGCGGAAAGGAATCAAACAGCCTGAGTTCTCGTTTTTTTCCCTTTCTTCCTTGGAAGACCCGTGGGAAGCGATTTACTGCTCGAAGCTCGTCTGGAACAGCTATTATCTGGGGGCAAATTACAGATTTCCAAATGACTATCTGTGGTTCTCGCCGGAAGATTTGGCGTCCCGTCTGGAGTGGGATAAACAGTTTACGTTGCTCTACAAACATCCTCAGTTCAGTTTCAAACTTGACACATAAGAGATGAATGGTACCTGATTCCTGCTCAGGTGATATAATAGAAGGGCAAGCGATCAACAACTAGCGGTTTCTTGATCAGGGAGGGAGACGCATGGAAGTGGCGTGGATCGTCATTCCGATCATTGCCTTGTTTCTCCTTTTGAGTTTGGCGTACCGAAAAGGCGACATCCGACGGCGCAACGATTCCGGAAGCGAGGGCGGCGCCTACGGGTATGCTGACCGCGATGACCGCCGCGACTCTGGCAGCTGGTGGGGGGACGGAGGAAGCGGTGACGGCGGTGGAGGAGATGGCGGCGGCGGGGGCGGGGGCGGCGATTAAGCCGAGGAAGCCCTTTTCCTGCCGGAGAACATTGTGGTAGAATCTTACTGTTATCCCATTTGAGGTTTTGTCCTGAAAGGAGAGATGTTTTATGAAAAATGTCATGATTGCAGAGATTGTTGAGGGTAGTAAGGTCACAGGGATCCTCCTTTCAGGTAACCGATAATTCGTTTCCAATGGAGGAGTCTTCTGTGACGGGTTGCGTATAAGGTATAACCATCACGGGAGGAATCCGACATTGACTCAAACATTGCAAGCATTAGGCTGGAATGACTTTTTTGCCCAACACTTCGCACCCTTTGCCGAAGAAGGCTTCCATGTAGGGCGTATTGCCTTGGAGCATAAACACTTGTATCGCATCTATACCGAGCATGGCGAGCTGTTGGGGGAAATCGCCGGGAAAATGCGCTATGCCGCTTTCGGCCGGGAGGACTACCCGGCAGTTGGGGATTGGGTGGTCATCAGTCCCCGTCCGGAGGAAAGAAAGGCGACCATCCACGCCGTTTTGCCGCGAAAAAGCAAGTTTTCCCGCAAGGCGGCAGGCGAATCGGTAGAAGAGCAAATCGTTGCGACCAACGTGGATACGGTCTTTTTGGTCAACGCGCTCAACCATGATTTTAACCTGCGGCGGATGGAGCGCTATTTGATACTGGCCTGGGAGAGCGGAGCCAATCCTGTCATTCTGCTCAGCAAGGCGGACCTGTGCGACGACGTCGAACAAAAGGTGGCGGAAGTGGAGTCCATTGCGGTCGGCGTTCCCGTTCACGTAATCAGTTCGGAGCAAAACATGGGTTTGGACGCTGTGCGCCCCTATTTGAATGAGGGAACGACTGTCGCCCTGCTGGGCTCTTCCGGTGTAGGCAAGTCAACACTGATAAACCGCTTGTACGGCAAAGACAAGCAAAAGGTAAAGGAAGTTCGCGAAGGTGACGATCGCGGTCGGCACACGACGACACACCGGGAGCTGATTTGCCTGCCTCAAGGCGGTTTGATCATCGACACGCCGGGGATGCGTGAACTCCAGATGTGGGAAGCGGACGAAGGCTTCCGCGACGCTTTTGACGACATCGAGTCGCTGGCAAGCGGCTGCCGATACCGCGACTGTACGCACGGGAAGGAGCCTGGCTGCGCCATCAAAGCCGCGCTGAAAGACGGGATCCTTTCTCGCGCCCGCTATGACAACTATCAGAAGCTGCAGCGCGAACTGGCGTATCTGGCACGCAAGGAAGACGTCAAGCTGCAGCTGGCCGAAAAAGAGAAGTGGAAAAAGATCCATCAGGCCGTCCGCCATGTGAAGCCGCGGAGGTAAATAGGTTCATGAAAAAAAGGATGAAGCGTTTCGTTCGCTCATCCTTTTTTTCGTGTATAAGAATTTATAAATTTGGACATCCCATACAGCCGCTAGAAAAGTGTTCGGGGCCCCGCCCGGCGAAAAAAGGGACCCCACTCGGCT
>NZ_JBIYSM020000079.1:0-7413 GCF_044759095.2 Brevibacillus soli | reverse complement strand
TTTTATCGTGTAGGAAAGTTTAAGGGCTTCACCGTGTGAAAGCGTCCTGAAATAAACTTTCCGGAACGCATAAAAAGGTTCCTCTAACGAAGAACCAGCTTCTTCGAGAGGGCTTCAATCGAAGCTTTTTTTATTTTCTTGTATAATAAAGAAAATGAAGGTGCGTAAGGAGGCCGCCATGCTGTTGCGTTTTTTGTGCTATTTCATCGGAGTGGCTGTCTTGCTCGGTTCCTTGTTCCCGGGACAAGCCTTGGCGGAAGGGAAAGTGCTCCGGGTGGCCTTTGACAAACAACTGCCTCCGTTTTCTTTCGTGGACGAGAACGGTGATGTTTCCGGTTTCAACATCGACTTGATCAACGCCATTGCCAGCAAGTACGGATACGACTTGGAGTACGTTCCCCTGGAATGGGAAGACGCCGTCGCCTATCTCGAACGAGGAAAGGTGGACGTCGTGTTGGGAATGAAATATACCAGTCGATATGAGCAGGTGTTTGATTTCAGCGAATCGTTTTTCACGATGTCGGAAGTGCTGCTGGTTCCCAAGCAGGACAAGGAAATCTTCACGCTGAACCAGCTGACGGAAAAGGTGGTCGCCGTTCAGCGGGGAAGTACGGGTATAGATTTGCTGGAAAGTGTGCGAAGAGTAAAAATGATCGTATCATTCAATCAGCCGGACGCATTGGAAAATCTGGTGCTGGGACGGGCCGACGCCTTTATCGGCAACCGCTGGACCGCAGAATACGTGCTGCGGACGGATAACAGATGGGACGATTTTGTGATGCGCTCCGGTTTGATTAACCCAACGGATTACGCGTTTGCCGTTCGCGAGGGTAACTACGAGCTGCTTCAGACTTTGAACGAGGGATTGAACCAGCTGTATCGCAACGGAACCTACACCAAACTGTACAGCCGCTACTTTGAGCCGTATTCGCCCCACGTCACGGAATTTTGGCGAAAGCTGGTTCTTGGACTGCTGGTCACCATGGCGATCGTGGTAATCGGGTTGGTGGCGACCTTCTATTGGAACAAACGGCTGCAAGCGGAAGTGCGGAGACAAACGGCCGCTTTGGCAGACATGCTTGCCTTTCAACGAAAAGTCCTGGACAACACGGAAAGCGCAATCCTGTCACTGGACGTTCACGGTCACATTACGCTCATCAATCAGGTTGCTCGCGAGCTTCTGCAGCTAAGTGACGACGTGCTTGGACGCCACTTGTCCAGCTTGCTTCCGCAGCTGCCGATCCAGGCGGCCTTACAGGCGGAGGAGAGGCAGCTGTTTGAAGGAGAATTTCGCTGGGATCGCGGTTCGGCGCGCATCTTCCACTATTACATGGCGCCGTTTGCCAACGCACTTGACAAGCACGTGGGATGGATCGTCAGCCTGCAGGATCGGACGGAGCAGAAGCATTTGCAGGCCCGCTTGATCGCTCAGGAGAAGATGCGGGCGCTGGGTCAGCTCGTGGCCGGAATTGCTCATGAGCTGCGCAACCCGCTTACGGCCATCAAGACGTTTGTGGAACTGCTGCCAATGAAGCTGGATGATTCGCGCTTTCGCAAAGAACTGCTGCAGTATGTTCCGGAAGAAGTGGAACGGATGAACCGTATCCTGGAAGACCTCCTCGACTACTCCCGGTCAAAGCCGCTCCAGATGCAGGAGGTGCATCTGCAAGAATTGGCGGAATCGGTGGTCGGGCTTTTTGCCAAACGCATGAAAAACGAGCAGGTCAAGGTCGTATTGGACATCCCGCAGGGCCTGTACATCCGGGCTGACCGCGGGCGCGTCAAGCAGGTGCTGATCAATCTGGTGATGAACGCGCTGGAAGCGATGGTTCAGGCAAAAGAGAAACGGCTGACCATCCGCGCCTGCGAAGATGGGAAGCAAATCCTTCTGACGGTAAGCGACACCGGCGAAGGTATGGAGGAGGCGGAGATCCCCCAGCTGTTTCAGCCCTTTTACACGACGAAAAGCCAGGGAATCGGTCTCGGGCTTTATCTGAGTCAAAAAATCATGCGCGAACATTGCGGAGAGATCGACGTGCGCAGTGTCAGGGGAGAGGGCAGCACGTTCGGATTGCGCTTTGAAAAGACAGAACAAGGAGGGCAACTATGCCAAACCTGTTAATCCTCGATGACGAACCGGCCATCTGCTCTTCGCTTTCGTTTGCTTTGGAAGACGAGTACACCGTTTGGACTGCGAAAGAGGCGGAAGCCGGTCTGGAGCTGGTTCGTCGGGAACCAATCGACTGCATCCTGCTCGATCTGAATCTCGGACACGCCAACGGTTTGGAACTGCTGCCCCAGCTAAAGGAGATCCGTCCAGAGGCGATCGTCATCATGATGACGGCTTACGGGACGATTGAGTCGTCTGTCGCAGCGATGAAAGCAGGGGCGTACCACTACTTGACCAAGCCGCTGCATCTGGACGAAGTAAAACTGCTGCTGAGAAAGGCATTGGAGTTCCAGCAGCTGCACCGGCAGGTCAAGGTTCTGAGCGCAGCGGTCAAGCAGCAGCAATCATACGCGGGGATCATCGGGAAAAGTCAGCCGATGCTGAAGCTCTTTCAGCTGATTGAAAAAGTGAAGGACATCCCCTCCAATATCCTGATTACGGGTGAAAGCGGGACGGGAAAGGAACTGGTCGCCCGCGCCATTCATTTCGAGGGAAACCGCAGTCAGGCCCCTTTTTCGGTAATCAACTGCGCGGCAATCCCCGAGTCGTTGTTGGAAAGTGAGTTGTTCGGCTATGAAAAGGGAACATTTACCGGCGCCTTTCAACGCAAAATCGGGCTGTTTGAGCGATCGCACGGGGGAACGGTCTTTCTCGACGAGATCGGTGAGATGCCGCTCGGCCTGCAGGCAAAGCTGCTGCGGGTCATTCAGGAACGGGTCGTAACTCCGCTTGGCAGCTACGAGAGCAAAGTGGTGGACATCCGGATCATCGCCGCCACCAACCGCAACCTGCAGGAGGAAGTAGCGAAGGGGACCTTCCGCGAAGATCTTTATTATCGTCTGAACGTGATCCCTGTCCACACGCCGGCCCTTCGTGAGCGGCTTGAGGACTTGCCGCTTTTGATCGATCATTTTCTTATGCTGTACGCGGCCAACATGGGAAAGGAAAAGAAGCCCTGCAGCCCGAATGTACAAAAACTCTTGTACAAATACGAGTATCCAGGGAATGTGCGTGAGTTGGCAAACGTGCTGGAATACGCCGTCGCCCTCTCGCAGGGGGACGTGATCGTCCTGGAAGACCTTCCTCCTGCTCTTACCAAGCGACAACCGAGTTCCAAACCGTCCGGCGCTGAGGTTGAAGGCGTGTTTATTCCGTCAGGGATCTCGCTGGAAGAAGCGGAACGGCGAATCATTCTCCACACGCTGGAACAAAACGGCGGTCACCGGAAAAAAACTGCGGATCAGCTGGGGATCAGCGAACGCGGGTTGCGGCAGAAGCTGAAACAGTATCTCGAGGCGGAATAAATGTACGTATCCGGCAAAAAATGCCGCAGAAAAGCGGATTTTTTTGCCGGTTTTCTGTTGGGAAGGAGCAACAAACGACAAAATAGTCGATCTCTTGTCATTTTTCTACATTGGCATGACTCTTGCTTTACTAATATGGTTGAAAACGTTTACAGAAAAATCGAAGGGGGAGTTATTTTGTTAAAGAAAATGCTGACCATCCTATCTTCCGCAATGCTGGTACTTACTGTGGCAGCTTGTGGCGGCCAGTCTACGTCGGCTCCGGGTGGTGCCGCAGGAGGGACCTCTGCAGGCGGGGGCGAGCAAAAATTTCTGACCATCGCCACAGGCGGAAGCTCCGGTCCTTATTACACCATCGGCGGAGCCATGTCCAAAGTGTACAAGGAAAAATTGGGGTATAACGCATCTGTCCAATCCACAGGCGCATCCGTAGAAAACATTAACCTGCTGAAAACGAAAAAGGCTGATATGGCGTTTGTCATGTCCGACGTTGCTTCCTTCGCGTACAACGGCCAGGAGAACTTTAAGGAAGGCGGCGCGATTAAAGAACTGACGGCGATGGCCGGCCTGCACCTTAACGTCGTGCAAATTGTCACGCTGAAAGACCGTAACATCAAATCTGTCGCTGATCTGAAAGGAAAGCGGGTAGGTGTGGGAGCTCCGAACAGCGGCGTGGAAGTAAACGCCCGCATGGTGCTCGCCGGTCATGGCATCACCTACAATGACATCAAGGCGGACTACCTCTCTTACGCGGAAGCGATCGAGCAGCTGAAAAACAACGCAATCGACGCGGCGTTCGTTACGTCCGGTCTGCCGAACTCTACTGTGATTGACCTGATGACGACCAAAGACGTGGAAATCGTGCCAATCCAAAAGGCAGACGTCGAAAAAATGGCACAGCAGTTCCCGTTCTTCGTTTCTGCTGAGATTCCGGCCGGCCTGTACAAAAACGATCAGCCGGTGCCGACTGCCGCCATTCGGAACATGATGCTGGTTCGTAGTGATCTCTCCGAAGATCAGGTGTACAAGCTGACCAAGGAGTTCTTCGAAAACCTCGACGCATTGAAGGAAGCACACAGCGCCGCGAAGGAAATTGACGTGAAGACAGCGGGCAAGGATTTGGTTGTACCGCTCCATCCGGGTGCGGAGAAGTACTTTAAAGAAGTGGGCGCGCTGAATTAAACGCTCACATCTGATTGACGGGGGGAAACCATGAAGAAGCGGACAGCACGAATACTCCTCCTGATTGTGGGGCTCATCCTCATTGGGCCCCACCCCTTTTTATTCTTGCAGGACTTTCATCGGCAGGAGACCGTTGGAGCCGTACCGATGCATTTTACAGATGCATTTAGCGTGGAGTGGATTCATTCTGTAGAGTTGACACCGTGGAGAGAGACATATCACGTTCATTGGATGAACGGCATGGAACTTGCAGAAACGTCGTTTCGCTCGTTTGGAGCCGGTGTTCCGACTGAATTTTCCGGAGCGGATTTTTCCGTTCGCAACGGTTGGATTACCGTGTCCGGGCTTCATGAACAGAGAGACAGCGTCTTGTACTTGATAACACGTGATGACTATAAGTTAACGGTAGGAACACAGGTGTGGAAATTATCCGATGTATTGCCATTGGGTACGTCTTTGGAGCTGTCAGTGAAATGGTTTCCGTGGTGGTATCGGTATCTATACAGATTAGAAAAAAGAGACGATCGGGGAAAGGAAGTGACTTCTGAATGAGCATGCAGGCAAATATGCCGAATCAGGACGAAATTCGCATGAATGAAAGCAAGGCGCAGGCAATTCTGCAGGAGTATGACAAGGAAGCCGGCTATCGTGTGTTTGAGAAAAAATGGCTTCGCCTGCTTGTTTCCGTGCTGGCCGTAGGGTTTGCACTGTACCATCTCTACGCGGCATACGCTATTCCGTTTGTGACCTTGAAGCACCGGTCGCTGCACGTGGCGATCGTACTTTGTTTGATTTTCCTGCTGTACCCGGGATGGAAAAAAGCTTCCCGCAAAAAACTGTCCTTGCTGGATGCATTGTTGGCTTTCGTTTCGCTGTCGACAGCGGGCTATATTTTCATCTATTATCTGGAGATTGTGAATCGTGGGGGAATCCCTTCGACGCTTGATGTGACGTTTGCGACCATTACTTGTTTGCTTGTATTGGAAGCCTCGCGCCGCGTCGCCGGCTGGGAGCTGACCGCGATGGCTGCGGTGTTCGTCGCCTATGCGTATTTGGGTCCATACCTGCCCGGTGAGTTTGGACACCGCGGGTATACCTTCAGCGATATCTTCAACTATATGTACGTCACCACAGAGGGTATTTTCGGCGACGCCATCGCTGTTTCCGCCTCGTTTATCATCCTGTTTATCATTTTTGGCGCGTTTCTCTCCAAATCAGGGATGGGCACATTGTTTAACGACTTGTCCCTGGCTCTGGCAGGAAATGCGAAAGGCGGCCCGGCAAAAGTAGGCGTCATCGCCAGTGCCGTGCATGGCTCGATTAACGGCTCTGCGGTCGCCAGTGTGGTGACGACCGGTTCGTTTACCATTCCGATGATGAAACGGGTAGGCTACAAACCGGAATTTGCCGCGGCAGTAGAAGCAACAGCGGCTGTCGGAGGGCAAATCCTTCCGCCGGTAATGGGAGCTGCGGCCTTTATCATGGCGGAGACGCTGGGCGTCCCGTACATCACCATTGCGATTGCGGCACTCATTCCCGCCTTGATGTACTATTTTGGATTGCTTGTCCAGGTGCACCTGCGGGCTGATCGGGACAACCTGCAGGGATTGAGTAAGGACGAACTGCCCAAGGTAAAGGAAGTACTGCGAGAGCGTGGGCATTTGCTGCTTCCATTGATTCTGCTCGTCGTACTCTTGATGATGGGATATACGCCGACGCTTGTAGCCGTGGTGACGATACTTGCAACGGTGATGATCGCGGCGCTTCGGCCGTCCAGCCGTATGGGTTTCCGTGATATTCTGCAGGCATTGGAAACAGGTGTGCGCGATACGCTTGGAGTAGCGGCAGCGTGCGCGGCGGTGGGTATTACCGTAGGGGTGTTCAGTTTGACCGGGTTGGGGCTGAAACTGGCCAACATCATTCTGATGATGGGATCGGGAAACTTGTTTATGACATTGTTCTTTACGATGATCGCTTCCATCATCTTGGGATTGGGTTTGCCGTCGATTCCTTGTTATATCATTACGGCTACGATGGCGGCGCCTGCATTGGCGGCTTATGGAATCGAACCCTTGGCTGCACATTTGTTCGTCTTCTATTTCGGGGCGATCGCCAATTTGACACCGCCGATTGCGTTAGCGGCGTTCGCCGGTGCCGGTATCGCGGGATCCGATCCGCAGCACACAGGTTGGATTTCCTGCAAACTGGCGTTGGCTGGCTTCATCGTTCCCTTTATCTTTATTTATAAGCCGGCCATGCTGATTCTGAACTCCAGTCTGTTGGACATCATAATTGCAACTTTCACTACTGCTCTGGCGGTGATTGCCCTGGCTGCAGCGACAGAAGGTTTCTTGCTCGTCAAAATGAATTGGCTGATGAGGTTGCTGTTGATTGGAGCTGGAATCGTTCTGGTCTTCCCTGAAGCCATATACATCGGCGCCGGTTTGGCAGTAATGGCAGCGGTTCTCGTCTATCAGTTTATCCAGAAGCGCAACGGCCTGACGATTCAAATGTAACATATAGAAGAAGGAAGAGGGGCAGGAAGGTGATTCCTGTCTCTATTTTTTCTGGACGGATGGGGGTTAAGTGGGAAGACATATTTCATCCGCTAGCTAGTTACTCCTGAAAAAATCGTTTTTTGGCAGAAGCATCTCATTGTGGTGAATCTCAGGGGGCTACCGTGTAACTGTATCCGTTAATCGTTGCTTATTTGGCCATTTGGGCTGCTCTTCTGAGGTTATGAGCCCAGATTCCGAA
>NZ_JBIYSM020000078.1:0-7691 GCF_044759095.2 Brevibacillus soli | reverse complement strand
GGTTGATAGGTTCGGTGTGGAAGCGCGGCAACGCGTGGAGCTGACGAATACTAATCGGTCGAGGACTTATCCACACATCTCTTAGCAAGCATGCAGATCCAGTTTTCAGGGAATGAACGAAATAATTGCGTAAAAAGCCGTGCAGATACTATTGCGTGGCTTTTTTTTGCATATAGCCGCCCAAACTCGCCTGGATTTATAGCTGCTAGATGAAGAACAAAACAGTCGCGAAAAAGGAGAAGCCCATGAAGCAAAAGCCGGTCAAACGATATGAAGCAGACATGTACGCGCCCATTCGCGACTATTTTGTCGGGCAGGGTTATGAGGTCTTTGGAGAGGTCAATCATTGCGATTTGACAGCGATCAAGGAAGACGAGCTGATTATCGTCGAGTTCAAGCGCAACTTGAGTGTAGAGCTGCTCATCCAGGCCGCCAAGCGGCAGCGCTTTACCGACCATGTGTACGTCGCCATTCCGAAGCCCAAATACAAATTGTTTTCGAAAAAGTGGCAAGACGTCGTTTATCTCATCAGAAGACTGGAGCTTGGCTTGATCCTCGTCTCTTTTCCCAAAAAAGGCGCTGTCATGGAGCTGAGCATTGCTCCTGCGCCGTTTGATCGGGAAAGAAGCAAGCAGTTCAACAAAAGAAAACGGGCACGCATTATTCAGGAGATGCGGGGGAGATACGGCGATTACAATGTGGGGGGCAGCAACCAGACAAAGATCATGACGGCGTACAAACAAGGCTGCATTCAGATCGCCGCGCTGCTTCAGCACTATGGCCCACTTGCGCCCAAGGCGTTGAAAGAAAAAGGAGCGACAGACAAAGCGTCATCCATCCTCAGCAAAAATTATTACGGCTGGTTCACGCGGATCAAGCGAGGCGTGTACGCTCTCACCCCTACAGGAGAGAAGGAGCTGGCAGCTTATCCAGAGCTTGTCGACCATTACATAAGCATGGCAGAAGACACCATTTCCCCTTCCGATGGGGAAATGGGCCAGTCCAACCCTGCTGCAGCACAATGAGCAGCAAAAAAGAGCAGACCTATCCGCAACGGTAAGCGAATGGGCTGCTCTTTTCGTTTCGGCACCGAGGCATGATGCCAAAACCCTTACCGCCCAGCCCACGCAGCGGCCATTTTCCCGACCTGCGCGCGTCCAGCCGCAATATCCGGGTGGAACTGGATCGTGGCGTTTTTGCGCACATGGTTGACATGGTGGAGCGCCTGGATGAGCAAAGAATCGTCGGCGAGCAGCCCGGCCGCTTTCGCCATCGCCAGGCCTGCGACGGTTCCCTGGCTCATGGCGACTTTGGCGCTCTCGATTCCGGTAATATTGCCTGCGACGTACAGTCCGGGCAAAGGCGATTGCATGCATTCGTTGTGCAACGGAACGTGCCCGCCCAATGCCGGGATGTAAGCGAACGGGCACCCGGCAATCGCGGCCAGCTCCGCCAGCGGGCTTAACCCGCCCGCGATGCAGACGAAATCGGCAGAAAGGAATCGCTCGCTGCCAGGAACGGGCGTGCCGTCTGGCGAGATGCGCGCAGCCCGGACCCCTTCGACCTGTGAGGTGCCCACGATCTCCAAGGCAGCCGTCCGCAGATGAATCGGTATATCCCACATGGGCACGCCCTGTGCAGGATAGAGCGAAACGGCCAGCCGCTGCATCCACGCGCTGCCCATCAGCTTGCTGCCCCAGCGAATCAACGGCGAGGGGGCGAGATGGGCAACGCGCAGCAAAGACCGCATGATTTCGTGCGGGTGACCGGCATTGCGGCTTACAGCAGACTGGGGAGGCAGAATCATTTGCTCGACGTGTACGCCAGCGAGCTGCAGCTCTCGCGCGATGGCGACGGACAAAATGTTGACGCCGATCACGACGCCTTTTTTGCCTACGCGAACGCGCTGCACGTTCGTCATCACCTGGGCCGCTCCGATCGACATCACGCCGGGCAGCGTCCAGCCGGGGACGGGAACGGCAGTCTCTGACGCCCCGGTAGCGATCAGAAGCAGGGGAGCTTCCCATTCGCCTTCTGTCGTAGAAATACGCCAGCGATCTTCACAGCGGGCAATGTCGTAGACGGAGACCCCACAGCACATTTGGACGCCAAGCTCTTTTGCCTCCTGATCGAGACGTGCGGCTTCGGCCAGCCCGTTCCACCACACTCCGTCCGGTTCCTCGTGCAACTGTCCCAGCAGCCTGCCGCCAGGCCGATAAAATTCGTCTACGACTCGAACAGAAAGTCCTTGCCGGGCGCTGGCGATTGCAGCGGACAAGCCAGCGGGACCTGCGCCGATGATGAGAGCGTCGATCAATTCGCATGCCCCCCTTTTTTCAACGGGGTCGGCAAAACGGAACCTGCTGTCACCCGCATGCCTTCCTGCACGAGCGTCATGCACGCCCGCACCGTGGGAACTCCGTCCACGTGCACGCGACATTCGTAGCAGTGGCCGATGTTGCAGTAAATTCCGCGCGGGCTGCCCGTTTCTTCATGCACTCGAAGCGTGCGCACGCCAGCGGCCAAAGACGCTCCGGCAATCGTTTCCCCTTCGTAAGCCGTGTAGACAGAACCGTTAAATTCAAACTGGACGGAATGCCTCTCTTCCAAGGAACCAAGCACAGGGTGATGGAGGATGCGCTGGCTCATGAGCTTCTCCCTCCAAGCGCTTGAAACGAGATCGGCCGCACAGGCGGCTGGTAGCCAAGCGGGATTGTATGAGTAGGCACTTGGCCTGTGGCTTGCGCGAAAATTTGGTCGATGAGAATCCGGCACGTTCTACCGCCGCAGCAGCCCATGCCGGCTCTGGTCCGCAATTTCAACTCGCGCGCCGTGCATTGGTACTCACGGGCAGTCGTGAGCAGTTCTTCCAGAGATACTTCCTCGCAGCGGCAAACGATCAACTGCTGTGTGTCCATGCTGAAAGCCTCCTTTTCGTTGGTACGATTAGCAAAATGCAAGTGTCGTCCCATATTTGCCCGCAGAATGCTAAAATAAAGACGAGGCACAGAAGCAAACAGAGGGTGGCCTGCGCGCTTGGCACGAGGATTGCTTGCATAAAAGAACGAAAATGACACAGAGGCTGAAAGGGATGACCAGAATGGACAAATTGACGCGACTGCGCGCACAATTCGATGCATGGGGAATAGACGGAATACTCATAACAAACGGGCAAAATCGCCGCTATTTGACCAACTTTACCGGAACGTACGGCGTCGTACTCATTTCCCGGGATGAGGCCAAGCTGTTTACGGATTTTCGCTATACCGAGCAGGCAAAAGCCCAGGCAACGGACTTCGAGATCGTGTTTTTGCCGACGAAAGACGCTGTTTACGGAGAAATCGCCCGCCAGGCCCAGGAGCTGGGCATCCACACATTGGGCTTTGAAGAGGAGAACATGACGTTTGCCCTGCACCGCAAATACGCCGACGTCGTCAAGGCACGCCTGCTGCCTACCGCGGGGGTGATCGAGGGCATTCGCATGAGAAAAACCCCGGACGAGCTGGGAAAAATCAAGACGGCGGCGCAGATTGCGGACGCCGCTTTCGCACATATTTTAACTGTTTTGCGTCCAGGCATCACCGAGCTCGATGTGTCTAATGAGCTGGAAATGTTCATGCGCAAGGAAGGAGCGACAGGCTCTGCTTTTGACATCATTATCGCCTCCGGTCATCGTTCCGCTCTGCCTCACGGGGTAGCAAGCGACAAAAAGATCGAAGCTGGCGACATGGTAACGATGGATTTCGGCGCGCTGTATCAAGGGTATCGTTCGGACATTACCCGTACAGTGGCGGTCGGAGAGCCGAATGAACAGCTCAAAGAAATTTACGCCATCGTCCTGGAGGCGCGCAACCGCGCAGTGGCGGGCATTCGCCCCGGAATCTCGGGAAAAGCAGCAGACGCCCTCGCCCGGGACTATATTGCGCAGCACGGATATGGCGAGCGTTTCGGCCACGGGATGGGGCATGGCGTCGGACTGGACATTCATGAGGAGCCATTCATGTCTGTACGCTGCGAGGCAATTCTCGCACCAGGCATGGTCCTGACCGTCGAGCCGGGCATTTACATCCCGGGGCTGGGCGGCGTCCGCATCGAGGACGATCTCGTTGTGACCGAAACAGGCAACGATGTGCTGACCCATTCGCCGCGCGAACTCATCATTTTGTAAAAATGAACCAAGACCCTTGACTGCGGCAAAAAGTCGAGGGTCTTTTTGTATGCGCGAACGCTGCCAGTTCCAGCGTGTGTGTCTAATAGCTGAAACAGTTTTTTTATCAGGTGTATAAAAACATGTACAGTCAGTTGGCGCGAGTCGAAGTTTCCCGCTTTTTCCTGTTGGCACACATTTTGCAAATTCAGCATTTTGTGAAATTTTAATCATTTTCGAGACAAGGGGTTGATCGCGTGAAGAAAAGTATGTTCGCATTAATCAGCAGTATCGCGGTACTAGGGACGGCGCTGGCAGGATGTGGAGGGGGACAGCAGGCAGCACAGACAACGAGCGAGCCAGCGGCTTCTGGACAAGCACAAGGAAACGCTCAGCCAGCCCCGTCGGAAAAATCTTCAGGGTCACAAGTGTTGCGCTGGAACCTGCACTCTGAGCCTCCGACAGGCGATCCGGGACTGGCGGAGGACACGACTTCTGCGGCAATCGTAAAAGCTCTTTTTGACGGGCTGACACGGATTGGGCCTTCCGGGAAGCCGGAGGAGGCAGTTGCGGAAAAAATCGAGGTGTCTCCCGATCTGAAAACGTACACCTTCAAGCTGCGCGACTCGCACTGGAGCAACGGCGATCCGGTCACCGCCCACGATTTTGAATACGCCTGGAAGCGTGCCCTGGACCCTAAGACCGCTTCCAACTACGCCTACCAGCTCTACTACATCAAAAACGCCGAGAAAGCGAACAAAGGAAACGGCAGCCTGGACGAAGTCGGAGTCAAAGCGCTTGACGACAAAACTTTGCAAGTAGAGCTGGCCAATCCGACTCCGTTCTTTTTGGAGCTGACAGCTTTCCAGACTTATTTCCCGGTAAATAAAAAAGTGGTCGAGTCAGCGGACAACTGGGCTGGCGACGCCAAGACGCATATCGGAAACGGTCCGTTCAAAATGGAGAGCTGGGAGCACAAGAACAAGATGGTATTGGTCAAAAACGACCACTACTGGGACAAAGATAGCGTCAAGCTGGACAAAATCGAATTTTCCATGGTAGAGGACGAAAATACAGAGCTGTCGATGTTTGAAAATGGCGAGATCGACTGGGCTGGTGCGCCGCTCAGTTCGCTGCCGATTGATGCCATGCCTGTTTTGAAAGACAGCGGGAAACTGCAAGTAAAGCCAGTCGGTGCGACCTACTGGTACAAGTTCAACACAGAAAAAACCCCGTTTAACAACGTAAAAATCCGCAAAGCTTTTGCCTACTCGATCAACCGCCAAACGCTGATTGACAACGTTCTCCAAGCCAATCAGCAGCCTGCCATGGGCGCTGTTCCTCCCACGATGGCATTGAACCCGGATGGTTACTTCAAGGACAACGATCAGGAAGCCGCCAAAAAGCTGCTGGAAGAAGGAATGAAAGAGCTCGGCCTCTCCAAGCTGCCGCCGATTACGCTCGTGTACAACACATCGGAAGGACATAAAAAAATTGCCGAGGCGATTCAGGACCAGTGGCGCAAACATCTCGGCGTCGAAGTAAAGCTGGAAAATCAGGAGTGGAAAGTTTACCTGGAAACGATG
This sequence comes from Brevibacillus soli, assembly GCF_044759095.2. Lineage (NCBI taxonomy): Bacteria > Bacillati > Bacillota > Bacilli > Caryophanales > Paenibacillaceae > Brevibacillus > Brevibacillus soli. The sequence continues at coordinate 1,958 of NZ_JBIYSM020000078.1, read as the reverse complement.
CACGAAGGGAATTACCAGGTGGGACGTCTCGGCTGGTCCGGCGACTTCAACGACCCGATCAACTTCCTGGAGCTGTTCAAGGAAAAGGACGGCGGAAACAACGACACGCGCTGGGAAAATCCGAAGTTCAAGGAGCTTTTGAACCAGTCCGCGACAGAGAAAGATCCGGAAAAGCGCAAGGCGATCTTGCGGGAAGCCGAGCAAATCCTGATGGATGAAATGCCGATCGTGCCGATTTACTTTTACACGCATACGTGGGTGAAAAACGACAAAGTAAAAGGCGTCTTCCAGGACGGCTTGGGCGCCATCGACTGGAAATGGACGTCTGTCGAGTAACGGGCGAACGGGGCGAGATCGTGCAGATCGGGGGGAAGATCGGGAAGATTGTCGTAGCCGCACAGGTGTGATGGATGCTTTTTGCGGATAGAGGGAGGCAGCGTGGTCAGGGGGCTTTTTTTGCGAGTAGCGGCAATCGTATGCAGTCGCGGCGACGGGTACGGGGAGCAAGCGCGTGCCTGTGATCTGCCGCACGCAGGCGCTGGCGCGTCCCGAAGCTGCGGACAAAGCTGTGCCACAACGACAAAGGAGGAATCAACTATGGAATTGATTCGCATTTTGTCTGAGGTGTTGCCTCCCAAAAAGGGGCGAAGCTGCCGGGAGCTGCGCCTGCGCTTTTGCAGCTTTTTTCTCCGGAAAAACACGAGCAGGCGCCGCCGTTAGGGGACAGCAGCTTCGAGTGAACAGAGGCGAGGCTGGCATGACGGCGCTGCTGCCGAGCCAAAACGTCCCGTTTCGCGGTCCGAGGGTTAGACGGGATATTTCATGCTTGCACAGCGTTGGTGTATAAGGAGGCTGGAGAGGCCGAGCTGCTTGGCAGTTGATACGTGCTTGTTCCCTGCTTGGTGCCGCTTCAGCAGAGTCAGCATACAGACTGCGTTCAGCTTCGTGAGCGTAATCGAGTGAAAGAGGCCCCCTGGCTCCCCCTGCGCGTTGCTTTTGTATCCAAGCCAGGCTCAAGACTGCTTATTCAACTTGTTATACAAAGTGGCCCTTGAGATGCCGAGCCGTTTGGCTGCCGCCTGTTTGTTGCCGTTTTCCAGCTCTATGGCCCGCTGGATGACGCGGCGTTCGTGGGCTTCCAGCTCCTCCTGCAAAGAGAAGAGATCGTCCGGGAGTTGGACGGGCGACTGTTTGGCCTTCGTTTGCAGCGAGTACGGCAAATCCTCTTCCTTGATGATCCCGTCCGTCGCGAAGACGACCAGCCGTTCGATGGCGTTGCGCAGCTCGCGAATGTTGCCCGGCCAGTCGTATTGCAAAAGGTTTTGCATGACGTTTTGCGAGATCGCGTGGATGGGCCGATTGTAGCGCAAGGAAAACTCGTAGAGGAAAAAATGGGCAAGCTCGACCGTGTCCTCGATCCGGTGGCGGAGAGGCGGGATGGCGAGAGTGACGACGTTGAGCCGATAATACAAGTCCTCGCGAAACTTCCCATCTCGAATCATTTCCTCCAGGTTTTTGTTCGTGGCCGCGACCACGCGAAAATCGGCTTCGATCTGCTTCGTGCCGCCGACCGGATAATACTTTTTCTCTTGCAGCACGCGCAGCAGCTTCACCTGCATCTCGAGCGGCTTGCCCATAGCGATATGAATCTTTCGGGCGTGCTTTCCTTTTTCTTTCAGGCGTTCGTAAAAGGGACGCAGTTCAGTATTGTGTAAAGACAGGCATTTTCCTGCTGTATACACGACATACCGAAGGTGTTCGTTTCCTTGTTTGGAGATGGCTCCATAATATCCTTTCCCTCCACCAGACTGGATGACAACAGGATTTGTACCCGCCTTCTTGATGATCTGATGAGGGTTCTCGTATTGCGAAACATCCCCCATTTCCGCATACGCTTCGGCTGCAGTTACAACGGCTATACCAGGTATGGAGAGTAATAATCTTCCGTCGGTTTGAAG
>NZ_JBIYSM020000077.1:0-8030 GCF_044759095.2 Brevibacillus soli | reverse complement strand
ACTACTTCCATTTAGAGAGCTGAATTCCTTTTGTTTTTGACTTACCCCAGGAATTTTTCAGGGGAAACTAGCTATCGCTGTGCCGAGTGGGGTCCCTTTCTTCGCCGGGCGGGGCCCCGAACACTTTTCTAGCGCAAAAAAATCGCCACCATGGGCGGCGATTGTTTGTCATGTGGTTGTGAAGCAGTCAGCCTTTGCGGACGACATTGGCAGCCTGCAGACCTCGCTGCCCGTTGACGATATCAAACGTCACCAGTTCCCCTTCTTCCAGGTTGCGGTAGCCCGATCCGGAGATGGCTGTGTAGTGCACGAACACGTCAGGCCCGCCCTCCCGTTCAATAAAACCGTAACCTTTTTCCTTGCTAAACCACTTTACTTTTCCTTGCATCATGCTTCTTCCTCCCTTGATAAGTACAGCAGGATTGCTTTCCTACATCATATGCGGATGCGCAGAAAGTGGGGATACGATACAATAAAAATTGTGTGTCCTCTGCGAGCAACCAAACAGGCCAAAACATCGTATAACCTTGATAGGGAGAAAGGAGAGATCTGCAAATGCGTTACCTTCTGGTCATTCTCTGCGCGCTGCTGCTAAGCGCATGTGCAGAGTTATCACAAGGCGTCCAAGAGGCGCAGCAAGCGGTTGAAGCCGGCAAACAGGCAGTGGAAGTAGGCAAGCAAGTGGTGGAACAAGGCAAACAGATCGCCGAGTCCGAAATTGCCCAACAATTAAAAACATACCTGCAGCAGAAGTACGAGTCTTCCGAAGCGCTGCGCAATGCGATGTTCAGCGGAGACGGACAGCTGCTCGCTGAAGAATTGAAGAAGACGGAGCTGGCCAGCTTCAGCTTCTACCGTTCAGACCTGTTCGGACTCGAATTCCGCGGCACACTGACGGGCGACGGCACCTTCCGCGTCCTCCGTCACAATTTGAACAACCCCAATGAAGAGCCTGTTGTGGTCAAGGAGTTCCGCGTAACCCTCGACCAGAACGGGCAAATTCAAGTACAGTAACAAAAACCCAACCGACTTTAGCTAACACTTCACCCACTCCGTGTCCCGAAAATCCAAAAGCCCTCTGCCACCATTTTCAGCAGAGGGCTTTTCCTTTTCACGAGACCGCAGCTTATTTCCCGCTCCATTTGGCGGACTCTTCAAACTGGGCCTGGACTTCATCCGACGGAGGCGACGTCAACAGACTGACAACCACGATGGCCAGCAGGCTGGCGGCGAAGCCCGGAACCATTTCATACAGCATATCCTTAAGGAAATCAAACCGCGTCCATCCGATAACGGTTAGGGCACCGGCCACCATTCCGGCGAGAGCCCCCCATTTATTCATTCGTTTCCAGTAAAGGCTGAGCAGGATAACCGGTCCAAACGATGCCCCGAAGCCTGCCCAGGCATAACCGACCAGGCCCAGGATCGTGTCGTTTTTATTGTAGGCGAGAATCAGCGCTGCCACAGAGACGAGCAGGACCGAGAGACGTCCGATGAAAACCAGCTCTTTGTCCGTAGCCGAACGGCGGAAAAACGTTTTGTAAATATCCTCCGTCAACGAGCTGGAAGTGACGAGCAGCTGCGAAGAAATCGTACTCATAATCGCAGCCAAAATGGCTGACAGAAGGAACCCGGCGATGATCGGGTGGAACAGGATTTTTCCCAGTTCGATAAAGACCGTCTCTGGATCGGAAAGCTGCCAGCCTTGCTTGGAAAAGAAAGCGATTCCAAATAAGCCGGTAAGCATGGCGCCCAAAATGGAAAAGATCATCCAGCCCATTCCAATGCCGCGTGCTTTTTTCATTTCGCTTACGGAAGAAATTGCCATGAAGCGGACAATGATGTGAGGCTGCCCGAAATAGCCAAGGCCCCAGGCAAACAGAGAAATGATCCCGATCAGACTCGTTCCTTTGAAAATATCGAGCAAAGCAGGGTTGATCGACTGGATTTCCGCAAAGCTCGTACCTACTCCGCCAGCACTGAGAACGGTAACCAGAGGAACCATGATCAAAGAGACAACCATGATCAGCCCCTGTACAAAATCGGTCCAGCTTACCGCCAGAAACCCGCCGAACAGGGTGTATGCCACAACGACCAGAGTGACGATCCAAAGCCCCGTATGGTAATCGAGGTTGAACGTGTTTTCAAATAGAACCCCACCGGAAACCATCCCGGAAGAGACGTAGAACGTAAAGAAAATCATGATGACAAGACCGGAAACCAAACGCAATACCCTGGTTGTATCTTCAAAACGGTTTTCCAGAAAGGCCGGAATGGTAATGGCATCAGTGATCTCCGTATAGGTGCGCAGCCGGGGTGCAACATACAGCCAGTTGGCATAAGCACCAAGCGTCAGGCCGATCACGATCCACGACGCGCTCAGCCCTTGCGCGAACATCGCACCAGGCAAGCCCATCATCAACCAGCCGCTCATGTCGGAAGCACCCGCGCTAAGAGCGGTCACGGCCGGTCCGAGATTTCGGCCTCCCAGCATGTAGTCGGATAAATTGGAGGTGCGCTTGTAGGCGTAATAACCAATGAGTAGCATTAGAAGCATGTAAGCTACGATTGAAGTGAACAACTGCGCATTCATATTAAACCTCCTAAACTTTTTTATTTATATTAAAATTATAACGAACAATTATACATTATCATGAATTTTATTAAATTACAATTTTCAATTCTTCTTTTTCGACAATGGATGGTATGATCATGTTTTGCCCAGAAACCTTCTGGTATAAACAGCTGACAAGAAAACCCACCCGACTTTAGCTTTAGCCGTGTCGGGTGGGCCCGTTATGTGCCGAGCGGGGTCCCTTGCTGGGCCGGGCGTGGTCCCGAATCCTTTCCACGTAACTGTATAGGATGTTGTGTCTTATCAATTCCTATCTAGTAACAAACCGCTCAAGACGATTGTCCTGAGCGGTTTGTTCGTTATGAAAGCAATGCGCCGATTCTCTTCTGTTTGACAGCCAGTTCGTCCATATCTACGTCCATGTCGAGAGCGGCAAACACGCCGGTAAAATACTCCTCTACCTGCCCGATGACACGCTCTCGCTCGCTTGATGCAAGCTCCGTGAAGACAGACGCGAACTGATCGGCAAGCTGTGCGCCGCCCTCTGCCACATAGGCGGAAACCGGTTCCTGCAGCAGTTTTTCCAGTTCGTCGCGGAGTTTTGTTTTGCCGTCCAGTTCAAAAAAGTCTTTCGTGTTTTTAAACAGCGACAATGCCGACTGCAGGGACGCGAAGGCAACCGGCAGTTCATCGGCAAAGGAAAGTGTCTCCACCCGGCACGGCTGGTAAGGCGACAGCTTCAATCCTTTGGCATGAGCCTGAATTTCCCGCTCCATTTCGCTGATCAGGGAGTTCCCCAGTTTGTTCGTGAACTTTTCCAGCCGAAGGGTTGTCGCTCGCAGCTCCTGGGCCAGGTCGTAGCTGATGGAGCGCAGCAGATCCTTCAGGCAGCCTTGAAGCGCTTGCTTCAGGTTGCGGCCGTCGTCCTTCAATACCGCCGGATTGAATGCGAGATTGAACAGCTCATTGAAACGGAAGAACAGACGCTGCTTCACATAATAAAGCAGCTCCTCCCGCTCTTTCGCCAGATCCCGCTCCATCGATGCGGTGGAAAGCGCGGAAACAGCTCCGATCGCGGCTTCCCGCGCCTGACTGGCCGACAGGCGCCGCTTTTGGCGCACATCTTCGTCTGCCTGTGCCATCTCGATAAACCCGCGAAGGGTGTCGTGCGCCCGGCGGATCTCACCATAGGCTGCATTGACAGCAATTTGCGTCAGCTCCTCCAGGGTAAAGCGGAGAAAATCCTGCTCAAAGGCAGCCATCCCGGACAGCTGAAAGGCCTTGTCTGCCGGTGCCAGCGGTTCCCCTTCGGCCGTTCCGGTGCGCTGACGGTACAGCTTTTCTGCGGAAGCGGTCAGCTTGCCGGCTTCATGCATGCGGGCCAGCAGCGCCGTTTGGCTGGACACGGGATAGATCCGCGGGTGACGGATGCCGCAGCTGAGCAGGTTTTTCTCGATATGGGTGATGACGCCGTCCAGCTCCTCCTGAGAAGAAGCGAGGTCAGCCGCATTGACAAGGAAGAACATCTTGTCCAGCTCAAAGGTATCCTTTACGCGTCCCATCTGCAGCAGAAACTCGCGATCCGCCTGGGAAAAGGCGTGGTTGTAATACGTGACGAACAGCACGGCGTCCGCGTTTTTCATGTATTCAAAAGCGACACCGGTATGGCGGGCGTTGATGGAGTCCGCACCCGGCGTGTCCACCAGAACAATGCCCTGCTCCGTGAGCGGGCAGGCGTAAAACAGCTCGATATACTCGGCAAAGCAGGCTTTTTCCTCTTTGGCGACAAAGCCCTTGAACGCCTGCATGTCGACGATCAACTCGCCGCCGAGGTGGGCAGCCATCTCCGGAAGACCTTTGGTGACTGCTTTTAAGAAGGTATAGTGCGGTTTGGCGTTGGGGGGAATCTGGCTTACGTCAATCTTGTCCAGCTCAGCCAGACCGCCTTCCAAACTGTCCGCTGTCAGTCCGAACACGGCCAACGAACGAAGCACGTCGTGCTCAATCGCCTCTTTGCTTTTGACGACGACGCGAACCGTTCCATGCGGATGCGTGCCCGTCGGCGGCATGATTTTGTTGATTGCCGCTGTCGTCGGGTTGGGCGATACGGGCAGGACCAGATCGCCCATCAATGCGTTGGCAAACGAAGACTTGCCGGCGCTAAACGCGCCGAACAGCGCCACGGTAAAACGATTGGCCAAAAGCCGCTCCGCTCTCTCCAGCATCGCTGTCGCCTGCGCCTGCATCCCCGGCACGCCGCTGATTTCTTTGCTGGCTTGGCGCAAGCGCTCAGCGGCAGCGCCCAATTTTTGTTTCAACTGATTCATGATTACTCTCCCTCGTGTAGAATCGCTCGCAGTCGTTTACCGGCTGCCCGTTCGCTCTCCGTCAGCCCCGCCAAGGCCTCATGAATGTCCGCAAGGCTGCGCAGCGTGCCGATCTGCTCCGTAAGCTCCGCCCGTTTCGCTGAGGTCTGTTCTACCAGGCGCTTCTTCACTTGTTCGATAAAGGCGAGGCCGGTCCGACGATATTCCGTCTTGATGGCGTTCGAAATATCGGAGCAGTAGTTCATGACATACTCCCGTGTACCCGCTCCTTCTTTTACATGAGCGGCGAGCAGCTCGGGTGTCACCTCAATGGCGGTCGCATGCACTGCTGCGTGATACGCTTCGTCACGAATCCCGTATTCCTGCGGCAGTTTGGTCAGCAGTTCCTTAAAGTGGAAGTCCAGGTTGCCCGCGACTTTTTCCCGGAAGTCGGCCAACAACGACTCCAAGCGCTGTGCCCGCTCTTCCTCGGTTTTTTTGCCGGCAAACAGAAAGCCTACCTTGAAGCCGGGTTTGCGGCTCTCAAGATACCGCTCTGCCGCTTCGTTGGTGCTGTAATAAGTCAGCCGTGCGTTTTCCAAAAGGCTGGTCAACTCTTTTTCCATGCGCTTCACGGCCTGATTGACCCGTTCCGCTGTCTCGGCCAGCTCCGCTTCTGCCTGGCGGAGTGCTTCCAAAATGAAATGCGGATCTTCCATCCCGTCCGCAGTGTTTTCCAGCCTGCTCTCCAGCATATGGCGCTTTTCGGCATTGCGACGGGACAAAACCTTCACGTGCTCGTCAATCAGGTGTTCAGCGGCATGACGCGCGCTGGCTTCCACCAACTGCCCCTTCTCCCCGATCAATTCCGTCAATTTGCGCCTGAACGCTTCGTACTGGTTTTCCGGGTGATCCGGCTCCGCCAGCGATGTGTAGAAGATCCCGTCCGGTTTGATGTTCCAGGTGCCGAACGCTTCCTCCACACTCTCTTTGTAGCTGTCGAAGTCAAGCTCGAAGTCGATGTGCTTGTCGATCATGTTGATGACAAGATAGACCGGTTTTTGGCGGTCCTTCAGCGTTTTGGTAAAGTTGAAGTTTTCCTCCGCCTGGACGTGGTTGTAGTCCATCATGTAGATGACCACGTCAGCCAGGTGCAATGCCGACTCCGTGGCAATCTTGTGGGCCGCATCCGTCGAGTCGATTCCCGGCGTATCGAGAAGACTGGACTGCTCATCAAGAAGGGTGCCTGGATAACATACTTCCACCCACTCTACCGTGTCCCCGTCCACGGCGTACTTTTTCAGCGCGTCCATCTCCGTATCCGGATCAAAGGTGATGACCCCGTTGTTTTTCGTATAGACGCGGGCCGCTTTTTCACCGCCGCGGATTTTTACGACGTTGGCACTCGTGGGAATCGGGTTGGAGGGCAGCAATTCGACGCCCAACAGAGTGTTGATCATCGTCGATTTTCCTGCAGAAAAGTGGCCGCAAAAGGCGATGTTCATCTCGCCGTGGCGAAGTTTATTAACTACTTGCAGCAGTTTCGCCGCATTGTTTTCATCATCGGACCTTCTCATCTCTTGGGCAACCCGCTCTATTTGTGTCGCGAGGCTCTCCAGGATGGTTTCACTGCCAATGACGTTCGTCGTACTCAAAACTGATCATCTCCATCTAAAACGTGCCATCCGTTTCAATATAGTCTCACGTCGCAATTGTATCAAAACTCAAAACCTAACTACAATGGTAGGATTTCACGTTCGTGCCATCTGCAGCCGAACTTCGATTTTGGTTCCTGTTCCAACGGTCGACCGGATATTGATCTGTCCCCCCATTTCTTCTATCAACTGCTTGCATACGGACAGCCCGATGCCGGTTCCCTTTTCTTTGGTCGTGTAGAACGGCTCAAACAGATGTTTCATTCTCTCCTCGGCTATTCCGCAGCCGTTGTCCGTAAATTCGATCACGACTTGTTCTGAAGGGGCGTCATCCACAGCCGTCACTCGCACGTCGCCTCTGACCCCTACCGCGTCAACCGCGTTCTTGATCAAATTGAGACAGATTTGTTCGATGTAGGAAGCAACTCCCCATACTGCTTTCTTCTGTCCGTTGTAACAAAAGCTGAGATTTACATCTTTTTCTATGACAAAGTGCTTTGACAATTGATTAATCCGTTCCAAAATAGGCTGAAGCCGAATCATTTCCAATTGTTTGTTCACTGTTTCATTTTTTCTGGCCAGAATCAGGAAGTTGGATACGAGTCCTTCCAATACCTTAATCTCCTCCTGGCAAATGGTCAGGTATTGCAAAAACGTTTCAGGATCGAAGTTCCCCCGCATCAAATCCTGCTTCATCAACTGGACGAATCCCTGGAAAGAGGTAATCGGATTCCGGATCTCATGGGCCATTCCGGCAGCCATTTGGCCCATGATGCTGATTTTCTGCTGATGAAGAGTGTCGATCTGATTGTCTTTCACCATCAGATATCCGCGCATGTAACTGATGAACCGCAAGCTGTTTACTTCGTGAAGCCGTTCAATCAAAAGTGACTTAATTTGAACATCTGGTTCCTGCTCCAAAATCTTCAACAGATGATGAAAAATATAGGTGCGGGAATTGTGATTGATCTCCAATACCACGTCTTTGGTCGCCCATCCCGTTTCGCCATCCCTTACTCCACGCGCAAAACCCGCTTCCCCGATTTTTCTTTTTTCCATTTGATACGTCTCTTCATCAACAAATAACGTTTTTAACACCCAGGATACATTTTCTGACATCGTGAAAAAAGCATTGTCCTCAATCTCTTTGATGTACCTGGCGATTTCTCCATCCCTCGAACGCATATCTTCAACGTGCCGTTCAATGATGATGGGGAGTTGACTTAAGAAAAGGGGCAGAAGTCTCTGTTGCGCTTGAATAAGAATACGATTCATATTTTGCATCATTGGACGCGTCGACCCTTCTCAATTTTTCTTGTTTGATACGTTTTCTTCAGCGGATGGATTCTTCCTCCTCTGTCGAACGGGATTATTCCTTCCAGAATGGGGACAACATCTGTTAAGAAAACCCACCCGGCATTAGCTAGTTTCCCCTGAAAAATTCCTGGGGTAAGTCAAAAACAAAAGGAATTCAGCTCTCTAAATGGAAGTAGT
>NZ_JBIYSM020000076.1:0-8057 GCF_044759095.2 Brevibacillus soli | reverse complement strand
ACTACTTCCATTTAGAGAGCTGAATTCCTTTTGTTTTTGACTTACCCCAGGAATTTTTCAGGGGAAACTAGCTAAAGTCGGCTGGGTTTTCTTAGTTGCAGCAGGTCGCGAAGTGTCCTCGGAAGGTGTCCACAGCCTCATTTCCTTCATGATACAAAAACGGTGAAACCGCCGCCCAGAGTCCTGCGTAGTACAAGGAGGCGAAAGATTGTCGCAATTTCGTCACAGTATGATAGTATGATAAGAGTACGACTTCACTCATAGGGTGGAAGGGGTTGTATATGGATGAAGAAACAAGTTCACAGCAGCGAAGTCAGAAACGCCGCCCTGCAGCGCCTGGCAGATCGGGGGGTAACCGTTGAGGATATCGCCGAAATCGTATATCTGATGCAGTCTCCGTACCATCCCGAGCTCACACTCGAACCCTGCATCGAAAGCGTCAGGGCCGTTCTGGAAAAGCGGGAAATGCAGCACGCCATCCTCGTCGGCATCGAGCTCGACGTACTCGCCGAAAAAGGCTTGCTCTCCGAACCCCTGCAATCCATCATCGCGCAAGACGAAGGCCTCTTCGGCTGCGACGAGACACTGGCGCTCGGCTCCGTATTCGGGTACGGGAGCATCGCCGTCACGACGTTTGGCCATCTCGACAAGCACAAAGTGGGAATCATCAAGCGTTTGGATACCAAAACCTCCGGCAAGGTCCATACCTTCCTGGATGACCTCATCGCCAGCATCGCCGCCAACGCCTCCAGCCGCATGGCCCACCGCCTCCGCGACGAACAGGAAGCCCAGGCCGAGCGCAGCGAGCTGCAGGTACAGGTGAGGGAGGAGAAGGAAGAGCAAGCCGGATAATAGAGAGAAGGACCATTCTCATGCCGAAAGAGGATGGTTCTTTCTCCTACATGGAAAGAAAGGGAAGCCGCACACACGTTTGAAGAAACCGCTTCCGCCAGAGGGATCTGATGCAAGTTTTCCAATGTAGCTAAAAATTTTCGATGGAAATTTGATTTTTTCTCTTGAAATTTGTTGGGGAATGGTTTATATTAGATCTTGTCACCGCGTCCGGTAAGCACTCGGGCCCTTAGCTCAGTTGGTCAGAGCGGTCGGCTCATAACCGATTGGTCGTAGGTTCGAGTCCTACAGGGCCCACCATGAACCATCGTACATGGAACAGGTGATACACCATGATCCGGTAGCTCAGTTGGGAGAGCACCATCTTGACAGGGTGGGGGTCGCTGGTTCGAACCCAGTCCGGATCACCATACATAGATATATCAAGGGTTTGTAGGTGATTTGCACAGCGCAATAAAAGTTGTGGTCGCATACAGACACGCTTTCAATAAGGAAGCACACTTTCTTTCAGAATCAAAATCTGAAAAGGGGTGTGCTTTTTATGTTGTTGAAGTTTGCGATTAAAGATTTCAAGGACGACAGGGAATACAAAAACCTGTCACCTAAAACAATCGAATCGTACGTGTCTGCATTGAATGAATTTCAAGCTTTTTGTGCGAATCAGGAAACTGTTGATGTGAATGACGTAACGCCAAGCACAGTGAAAAGCTATCTACTGTACTGCCAGAAGGAACGAAACAACAACGTAACCACCCGAAACAGTAAACTGCACATCTTAAAGATTTTCTTTAACTACCTTGAAGAAATTGAAGTAATCACACAGAAGCAAAACCCATCCAAGAAGATAGCTTATGGTAAAGAAGATATAAAGATTGAAGTGTTCCAAGACAATCACATCAGAAAGATGTTAGGCTACTACCAGCGCATCAAGCAACGGGAAAAATCCTTCTATGCTTATCGTGACTACACCATGATTGTGTTTCTGCTTGGTACAGGCGTTCGATTAGGCGAAATGGTCAATCTTACGTGGAATGAAGTTGATGTTAAGAATGGAACAATTACGGTATTCGGTAAAAAACGTCAGCAATGTTCTATCCCCATCACAGATAAGCTAATCAAGGAACTATGTGAATACAGGATTTTCTGCGAACAATTGTTTAAGTACGTTCCAGATAACGTGTTTACTGATAATGAAGGAAACAAACTGACAGAAAACAGTGTGAAATGTGTTTTCAAGCGTTTGAAGGTAGTTATGAACTTCCAAGATGTACGCTTATCAGCACACACCTTCCGTCATACGTTCGCACATCGAATGCTGATGCATGGTTGTGACATCTTCACACTTCAAAAGATGCTTCGACACAGTAACATTTCCATGACACAACGTTATCTTGCCATTTGGGGAACAGCGTTGAAGGAACAGAATGACAAGTACAATCCACTGAATCACTTGGACATATAGTGTTGTAGTTGCTTCGTGTTGATTTGAAAGTACATCAAGTACGTTGATCAGCACGCCCGATTGACGTCCATCTACACATCAGAAGAACGTACATACACAACACGTATAGAACACGTCTAGCAGGGCGTCCAGTGTACAGACAGTGCACGTACAACACAAGTACAGCAGCACTTGCAGGAACACATACAGCACAGGTACAGCACGCATCAGGAACACGTATTGTAGGGCTGTGTTAAATCTTTTTCACATCAGAAGAACTTGTATGGACTACTTGCACATAACGTGTGCTACGCACACTACAGCACGTTACATCATTCTGTTGATTTAAAAGTATTTAGCATTGCGTAGCGAAGCGAAGCAAAACAGGCGTTAGCCTGTTAAGTTCTTTGTCAGTACGTACAGCACACATCAGTACACGTATATCAGGTGTTCTTGGAATCTGCGGTACTAACGCACCTTGATTGTTCTTCGCTTCGCTACGAACACTAAAAACTACTATAACTTCTTTTCACATCACAAACGTACTTGCAAGTAACGCTGAAGTACTTGTAAGTAACGTGTGCCAACGCACACTACAACAAGTATTCCTTTGATTTGAAGAAGTAGTTTAAAAGTTCTTTTTGTGTTGCGAAGCAACAAGCGGCTTTGCCGCTTCAAATAACGCAATCCTACACACCTGCTGTACGTGCAAATACGTTCTACCCATCTTCTTTGATGTGCAAAAGTACTTCTAAGATATAAGAAGGGATGAACACCCCGAAAAGTGACTTCAGCCTTACAGTACCAACGGTTTCAACGTTTTTTATAGGGTGCACAAAATCGCGTGTATTAGGGCAAAAAGGTGCACAAAATCGCGTGAATTGATGGCATATCAACAAAGAAAAAGGATACGTACAATGTACGTACCCCTTAACTTCCCACATCAAAGTGAATGCGTTACGGTCTATTGATTAGGAACAGTGTAAGAAATTCGTAGCTTAACAGTTCCTGTGCCTTTTCGTCTGCTAATCTACGTACAAGTAATGGATTCACAATTACGTTACATGTTCTACCTGTTGATGCGATGCTAAACGCATACATTTCACCCTTACTAGATGTGAACGTAATTTTGCGTAACTTCGTTGATACTTTTGTAGCATCGTGCTTTATCACATCAGCTATTTCTTCCAAGTTCATCGGTTGCAACTTTTCTACATTCACTTCACACGGATTGTGTACGATAAGATTGCTTCTGTAACTGATGTAGGGAAGTAGCAAGTACACCGCACCCAAATCTTTTGCCTTAACACCTGCATCAACTAGTCCTTGAATACTGCTTGTAATCAGCTTCACATTCTTCTGCGCATCAGACGAAAGAAAACTACCTTTCCAGTGGTACGTAGGGTTCATACAGTACACGCCTTCATCATTTACGCGAAGAACATCCACATCACGCAATATCTTAATAACTTTCTTCGCTTGACGTTCCTTCACGTTCAGCACTGATTCGAAGTCTTTTACCTTCGTAAATCGACGTTTTGATGTGCCTAGGGTACCGTCATACTGCAACACCGTCTGCAAGATTAGAAGATAACCCAACGTGGTATCATCAAGTACCGTTGCAAGTTGTCTAATCGCATCCATGTTGCCATTCGTAAACTTATCACCATGGGTGCGGTACAACTTCTTAGTTCCTTCGATACGTTTGATGTGTTCCCACGCTTCCTGTTGCCTTGATGTGCGATAATACACCACATCAGAAATTACCACACCTGTTCTTACTTCACCTGTTTGTTCATTAACCCATCTATCTGCTTCCATTAAACAACCAATCCCTTCACCATTTGTAATGGTGCGTTCGTTTGATTGGTTTGTTGTATTGTTCGCGCACAAGGAAAGCTACATATCAGACCAATTCCTATTGATGTGGAAGTTTAAGGGTGGTACACTTAAAGTACCAATATTGTACACCACCCACGCAAATCAGTGAATAAGGAAGTACACCGCATTGTATGCTGTGCTGATTGCCATGCAGCACACCATGCTGGACGCTAGACTACTGCCAATAGTCTGGCGTTTTTTTATCCCCATTCTGTCAGTGCACACCATTTCAACCATACCGGCTACTGTGTATTTGAAGGAATCTGAACCAGGTTCGTTTATTGTAGAAAGCAATCGACGTGCTTGCATATCACGTTGTACCTTTTCTGCATGTAGTAGCTTTTCTTCCGGGTAGAACTTCCCACCTGCTTTTTCGATAAGCCAATCGTAATGTACTTTGATTATCCTGCTTCCATTGTGTTTGCCATAGAAGAATGCATCGTCCCATTCATCGTGCCCCTTTTTCACAGCGTCTTGAAACGTCTTCATATGGCACATCACAGCACCAACACCTTCTAAGAAGAACACAATGTACTTGTTCATCGTGCATTCATCCAACGCCCATCCTACCTTACCATTCTGATGTGACAATTCTAGTGTCACGTTAGGTGCACGCTCAGCAGATACGTTCTTGCATTCAAACGAATAGGTGCGCTTCTTTGTACTGTCAAAACAAAACGCATCAACACTTGCATGTTCTAAGTACATCGCCAGCCTACTTCCGTTGTAGTTCAGATAGGATACTTCATCAGCTTGCAATTCTATGCACATCAGATGAAAGAATCCATCACGTTGCGCTTGCATTTCTTCGCATACTGCTTGCGTCTTCTTGAAACTTACCCTTGCCATAATCAAATCAGTCCCTTCCACCGTGTAATTGGTGCGTAGGTTGATTTGATTTGTTGTATTGTACCCGCACTTTGAAACTACATTTCAACGTGTCATCACATCACCAACAGATTACCCCTTCTGGGTAAGGAAGCCTTGATATTCAGGCATTGTTGCCACGTGCGCCTTGTACATATCCAATGCCTTCAAAAGCAGTTCAGCACGTGTGACCTTCCCCACTTCAATGCGACTTTGGAAGAACTGCACCATCGTATCAAGTTCTTCTAAGTAATCCGGTGTTACCTTAACACCAACAGTAATCTTCGCTACACCATCCATTGATTCGCCATCCTTTCAAAGTTTGCTGGGTATCGTTAACGATGATACCTTATATATCCATTATAAAACGCCTAGAATAGCACGTCTAATTTTTGGTTGGGGGGGGGTAGGCAGTCGTGATGACTTGCACCACTGTACACCCCTACGACCACCCAGACACCCAACCTACACGTTTTGTACGCATCATAGAACGGTATTAAGACAAACAAAAAAAGGCTGTAACAAAGGTTACACCCCTGAAAGTGCTTCTTCTGATGTGCCACATCACAACCCCAAGCAAAAACTATCTAATACCTTATCCTTTTCTTCCTGATTGATTCCGATATATTTTAACGTTATGGAAGGCTTGCTGTGATTTAGGATGTCTTGTAACAACGCAATGTCCTTGGTTTGTTTGTACAACCAGTAACCAAATGTCTTACGCATCGTGTGTGTGCCGATGGATTCTACACCTGCAAAGTCCGCTGCCTTTTGAAGTTGCCTGTACGCTTGTATTTTCGTTATCGCCTTATCACCTTTGCGCGAAGGGAATAAGTACTTTGATGTGTTGGTTTCAGCGTATGCTAACACTTCAGGGTAGATTGAATGCAGGTTAATTTCGCGTTGCTTCTTTGTTTTGCCTTCCTTTACCGTAATCTTCTTTTGCTTCCTGTTACGTAACGCTAGGATTTGTTGTGTTTCTAATGTAAGCAAATCACTGACACGTAACCCTGTGTTAATCCCAATCAAGAATAGTATGTAATCACGTCTACTACAATGCCTGTTCAACGCCCAAAGCATATCTTTGATTTGTTCCTGACTTCGGATTGGCTGTACGTCAATTTCGTGTGATTTGGTTTCCGTACGTATCAATCCCTTTATTTATCGTGTTTTGAATGTATACTTTTTTCTTGATAAGGCTATCATACTACTAAAAGCACCTGAATACAAGCAAATCAAGGAAATGAATGTTAACTTTTGGCTATTAGTTTACATTCGCGCTTGATAGGGTTAATACATAATGAATCAAAATGTTGGACTAATTAGACAATTCCGCGGAAGGAAACCTAGTACATTTAAGCAAAGTAGTTATACGGTAATGACGATGGGAAACGATAGGACAGAACTTGAAACAATGATGCGTGAAGCTATTTGGGATGGGGGAAGTCAAAATTATGGTTATTAAATACAACGTTAAATCAGACTTAGAAATTGGACATGTTATACGAATTACATTTGATAGAAAGGAAGGGCTGGTAATTTTCTATGAAAGTAATACCCTTTTGTGGGAAAGTGGATACCCTAAATTCCATCAAATGTCCTATGATTTTATGCGCAGTACGATTCAGCCTTTTGAAATAAAAGAAATGTGGGAAGCTTTAGACAGCACTGGTGTGGTCTATGGATGTGTTTTAGAACCTGCGCATCAAGATGGCATGGTATCTATCACGTTTCATCCAGACCCTAATATTCTTCACCAGATGGCTAAAGTAATTTTAGAACCGCAACAAGTACTTTTGGAAACAATCAAAGAACGTATAATGGGGAAAAGAAAGGAACAAAGAAAAACAGGTTATTCCTTTAGTTGGCATCAGTGTGATTGTAGGGCAACGTTAGAATTTGGTGACCCAATATGTCCAGATTGTACTGATTTTAAGTGTATTGTTTGTGGAAGATGTAAGTGTAATGAAAGGGAAAAACTGCAAGGCTAACAAAAAAAAACGATTCAGAATTTAATTTTAGACTAACATGATGTTTGGCATTATCCACTGTGATTTGCGTCTTATTGAAGCAATTAGATTTTGTCCAAGATGTTTTTTTTTCATGTTCCCTTTTGGGGGGCATGTTTTTTTGTTCTTCTTGCACATCAAAGAACAGGGCTGTTTGTGAAATGTCCGATGCATTCCCATCGTTTTCTACCGCCCTTCGGTTGGTTCCCTGATACGTTCAATCTGCAAGAATTGCATCTTTCACGTACAGGTTGTTTTGCCTAGCACTTCCGTTTGTTCATTAGCACATCAGAACAATACTTGTGCATCTGGAACGTTCCATTGATGTGCCAGTATTCTTTTTACCACCCCTATTTTTCTGGGTGGGGGGTGTAGTTAGACGTGCTTTGATTCGATTCCTTTTCGTACTTTACCACGTGTTGCTGTGTGTGCTGGTTGGTGTAAGGGGAAGAATCATTATTGGGCATTCTACGTGACTGAATCTATCACTGGTACCTTTTTTGTCCCCCGGGGGCTGTTGGGCTTCATAACTTCACTACTGAATAATTTGTAACGTTACATATCATCACAGAAAGAAGAATACACACCGCCATACGTAGACACGTACAGCAACACATCAGAATAGACTAGACCCCCATGGGTGGGTGGCGTTCTTCATGCACAGGGCAACCCATCTACTTCACCCGTACAGTAACACCTTCAGTGGCACGTTACTAAACGATAGGAATGTGTGTTCGTATTGTTTGGTAACACATTTTTCTAACTCAACAGTGCCACGTAGAACTGCACGTAATCAAGCACATCAACAGAATGCCAGTGAATCAATGTAGGATGAAGCTAGTGTTTTATATACTTTCCCTGATTCGTACAAACACAGCAACCGACGTTCCCTTTGCCGCTAAATAATCTTACTTTTTTCCATCAGACCACTGTCAATAGTCTGTGAAAATGTCACCTTATCTGTTCAGTGAAAATGTCACTTGAATATCAAATAAAGTGCCCCAGTG
>NZ_JBIYSM020000075.1:0-8623 GCF_044759095.2 Brevibacillus soli | reverse complement strand
GGAAGGGTTTTGCAGTGAGTTCCGAACAAATGGAAAGAGCCTGCCTCCTTCGAGACAGACCCTTTCGACAGCTTTCGCCATAATTCGGGTGGTGACAGGCACCGTTCCCAGTATTTTTATTTGACCGTGATGCTGATTGTAACAGTCTTGCCGCCATACGTTGCCATGATCTTCGCTCTTCCTGCTTTGTGGGCTGTGATTACACCGTCTTCATCAACGCTTGCAATCTTTTCATTGCTCGATGCCCACTTGATCCCGTCGGTGATTTGTTCTGTTGATTTATCTCCGTAGACGGCGGTTATTTTTACGGTTTGTGACTCATGTACACCCATCGTCATTTTTGCAGGATCAGCTGACAATTTTTTCAGGGTGACATCAACAGAAAGTTTAATGGTCTTACCTCCATATGTGATCGTGATCGTTGCTTTTCCAAAGCCGTTTGCAACAATCTTTCCATCAGCATAGGCAGCTACGCTTTCATTGCTTGATTTCCATTGCGCCAAATCACTGACATCCGCTTTTGATCCGTCACCAAATACTGCCATGACGACGATCTCCTTAGAGTCCCCGGGTTTTAAGGAAAGTTTATTCACGCTTGGTTTCAAACTTTTAACGGCAACTTCAACAGTTACTTTTACTGTTTTTCCGCCGTAAGACGCTGTGATTGTCGTTTTGCCGAATCCGTGTGCTTTGATCGTTCCGTTTTCCACCGTTGCCACTTGTTCATTGGTTGATGACCACTCAGCCTTTGTTGTTACATCCTCTTTGGTGCCGTCTGACAATTTCGCCAAAAGTCCCAGTTGAATTTGATCATTTGGTTTTAAAGCCACTTTTGTTTTCGTAACGGTCAGGGACTTTACAACTTTTGTCACAGCAGCAACTTTGACCGTTACCGTTACTGTTTTATTGCCATAGCCAGCTGTAATCTTTGTGGTTCCAATTCCATGAGCGGTAACTTTTCCATCTTTCACCGTGGCTACTTGTTCATTTGCTGATGACCATTCAGCCAGTGCCGTAACATTCTCTTCTGAACCATCTGTGAATACAGCTTTCAGTTCCAGCTGAACATCTTCATTGGGCTGCAATTGTACGTTCGTCTTGGTAACGAATAAGGATTTCACTGCCTTCCCTTCACTGATTTCGGCTGGATAACTTTTTTCTGTGCGTGCGCTCTCATTCTTCCCAAAACTGGTTATGGTTACATAAATTTTACCGGCCGATTTCCCTAATTGGGGTATTTTGATGGACACGGACGATTCACCGTATGCGTGACCCGTACCCATCGGGTAACCGCCTACCGGCACATCGTACACTCTAATTTCAAAATCGTCCTGCTTCAATCCGGTTACGATGACTTAATCATCCATTCCCGCCGGATTATTCCTAACGATGATAGTTTCTGCGGAAGGCGCATCTGATTGAATAATGGTTTGAGTACCGAAATCGCTGCATTCTCCAAATGCATTGGCTGCATAAATCTCTATTCTTGTTGCTTCATCCGGAACCATCGTATTTTCAGGAATTTGATAGGAATAGGCAGATTTACCTGCAGCCACTTCATCAATAAAGAATTTTTTACCATCTATACTTCCGAAATATATTTGGTACGAGGTGATGTTTGATTCGTCAGTTGCTCTTTCCCAAGTAAGTGTTCCGCCGATTTCATGTTGATCGGGATCTGTATCGGTAAACATAACATTTCGAGGAAGATGGTTGGGAATATTCCAGATTCCGGTTGTCACACGGCCAGTGCTTTCTCCGGACGGTCCTTTCGAATACACCCCAATCGCTTTGGCTTTTTCCGGCATTTGAACGTTTCTCGGAAGTTTCATTAACCAACTTTCTTCCTTCGCAACTTGTCCAATCTGTTGCAACTTTTCTCCTTTATCATCCAAATAATACAGCACGTAATGCGTGATATTTGTCTCGTCTTCCGCGCCTTCCACTCTTATCATCGGAAACAAATCATTGGAAAGATAGTCATAATCCGTAAATACCACTCGTTTCGCTGTCGGCAAGTTTGCAGCTTGGGGTGTGGCGGAAGATGTGTTATCAATGAGTGCACATACCATCCATTCGTCAGCCAATTCCCCGTTGGCAAATTTCGTTTTTACATTCAGCTTTACTGCATTTTCCGGAAGTTTTGTGTTTTCCGGAATGGAGTAGGAATAGAACTTTGAATCTTTCAGGGGTACCTCGGCAATTACTGCTTGATCAGCATGGTAAGTGGTAGAAGCAGTAATGACGTAGCTCGCCACTCCTTCGGTATCTCTTGACTCCCAGGAAATCGTTCCACCGATTTCACCTTCATCCGGATCCGTGTCGAGAAACACGACGTGATCTGGGGCATACGTTACTGCCAATGAACGCGAAGGCAACATTCCGATGGATGATACCAACACCATGATCACAATCAAAAAAAGACGTACAGATTTTGAAAAACGAATCAGTGGTTCAGAATACACAGTAAAACCCCCTTGATACTTTTTACCATTTTACAAAAGTTAATATCGTACATTTCACGAAAATAATTAAGATTCTTTTTACATTTGTTAAACAAAATCCACAACACAGTGAAGCCAAACATCTCATGGCGGAGTTAACGCCGTACTTTGACAGGTACATCAAAGCGGAAATGACCTTGCAAACGGTCAAAAAAAGAAAATTGCTCCAGACAATCCGGACGTTGCTAAATAAAACGGGGAGACTCACAAAGAAAAAGCCCCTTAGCAACTCTTTTGCCAAGGGGAAATAAAAAAGATTTGTTACATGTTTATCCCATTAACTTGCGGACAATCTCATTCCAAGCCATCGGCTGCTCCTTTTCGAAAAGTGGAGTCCCTACTGCTCTTTGGTTGATCGGCATGAGTGGTTCTGCAAAGGTACTGACCACGTTGGGGCTGGAAAAAAAACCAACGACACGAAGAGTTTCCGAACCGATATTTCGGAGGTTATGAGGAATCATGCAAGGAATAAGTGCCATTTCTCCTGCAGAGAGCAAACCGGATTCATCACCCACGGTGGCTTCTGCTTTCCCCTGAAGGATAAGGATGACTTCTTCTGCACTATCCGTATGGGTCCCGAGTGTGTTTCCAGGTTCGACTTCAAAGTAAACGACTGATAAACTTTCAGCTCCCGTCCCTTTGAAAAAGGGAAAAGACGCTTTTTGGCGGGTTTGCGGATCGTTTTCGAACCATCCCTCCAACAGCTTGAGTTGATCCAATTTGACGGTAATCATCGCATTTCCCCCAATAATTTCAAAGTATCATCTACGTTCATTCTATGCGGAGACCTGTGCGCGTATGTTAGCGGGGGAAAAGAGAAGTGACTGCCGTTGAGCTTTGGCACTACCAGGCGGTCACTTGGATCGTTGGTACACGCTTTAGATTGTAAACCTTTTTACCTGGTCTGACAGCCTTGCCGCCATATCCGCCAAGGTTTCCGCAGTGGCGGTCATCTCTTGCGACGACGCTGTATGCTGCTCAGATGCGGCAGAAACTTCCTGTGTATCGTTGGCTATGGCTGCCTGCGTCATTTGTGCAATCTGACGGTTCACATCATCTACCGCACGCAAGATTTGCCTGAAGACATCTCCCTCTTCGGACACTCCGCCGCGCTGCCTGTGCCTGACTCTTCTGCCAGTTTGCGCACCTCATTGGCTACTACGGCAAAACTTCTTCCCTGTTCGCCAGCCCTTGCTGCTTCAATTGCTGCATGTAAGGCCAACAGATTGGTTTGTCCGCTTATTTCCCGGATCGTCGAGATGATCCCCATGATTGATTCAGACTGTTCCCCTAATCTCTGAACAATTTCTTCCGTCGAATTGACCCGTTTGGTGATATCGTCCATTTTGTTCACAAGCTCTTCCAGCTTTTTTGCTCCCTCTTTGGCATGTAAGTCTGCCGTTTCCGAATTATCGCAGAGATTTGGACGGATGCGCGGGCGCTTTCCGTTGCGCTGGCAGTCAGTTCCTGCGATGGGGAGGAGCAGGCCGAGAACTGTTGAAACTTTTTGTTCCCATATACGTCTTATCATTCGGAGGAAACATTTGGGAAGGAGTAACGTCATGAAAAAAACACTAGCCACTCTATTCGTTCTTTCATCCTTTGCAGGGATGACTGTGGGCGTGAGTGCTGCAACAGCAATGCCTCCCTCCCCGCAGGCAAAATCAGTTCAACGGTCTGTTTCAACAGAGAAAGCGACCGCTTATATCCAGTCATTGAAAATTCAAAAAGGAAAGCTTTACGCTGACTTTGATTACATTCAGTGGTATACGGGAAAAGAAGCAGATCGTGAGTTTCTAAAAGACTGCAAGGAATGTTCGGAACCAGGGAGTCCCAAACACGCCCCCAATGGCATTTACATTCGGAATGTGAATCCGAAAATCCGCACCTTCATGATTGCGGATACAGCCCAATTCATTTTGCAAACTCGCACGGGCGAAATCAAATGGAATGAAAAAGTGACCAGAGAAGATTTTGTTCTGTTCTTTTTACAAAACGAAAGCAATTCTTATAAACCATTCCATATTGAAATCACCAACGGAGTGGTTACAAAAATAACCGAACAATACATTCCCTAATGAGAGGAGACTGCTGCGATGATGAAACTAATCCTGTTGGCCGGTTCGATTTTTCTTCTTCCAGCCTTTTCCGTTTCCCAACCGCCAGCACCAACTTTGGATCTTTCTACTGAAACAAAAATGGATCGGGAGGATGTCTATTTTCTTTCTGAAATGAACGAAAAAACACTGCCTATTCTCACCGGAGAAGCCCAGAAACGCTATTGGCATGTAATGGCAGGGAGAAGCACGCCTGATGATCCAACCCCATTCAAACCCGCAGGCAGTGAATATGACTACCAATGGTTAGGATCAGATGTAGACACAAAAGAAGAGTTCCTTGCTTATTTTGAGGCGGTTTATACAAAAGAACGAGCAGAGGATTTCCTGAAGAAACAAATGGAGAACAAAACCATTTTGGAAATCAATGGGAAGCTGGCGAAAATTGTCGGTGACAGCGGTTCCATTCTTGAGTGGGACAAGATCAAGCCGACTCTTGTATCAGAGACCCCAACCGAAAAAGTCTACTCCTGTAAAGTATCTAACGGCGAAGAAGAGTTTGCTTCCATCCGAGAGATTAAGGTTCGACTCGTAGAAGGAGCGGGATGGAAGCTGGATAGCGAAGTTCAAAGCGTAAAATAAGGTAAAAGAACCGTCAGGGCCGTTTGAAGCGGTCCTCTCTTACTTCACCGTTACCGTAATGGAAATCGTCTTTTTGCCGTATGTGGCTTTGTGAGCGATTTTCCCTTGGTGATGGAAAGAGATTTCATGTTGACGGTTAAGGTTTTCACTTTTTTCTCTTCGGCGGCTTTGCCGGTCTTATAGGCAGTCAGTGATTCCGAATCGCTGACATAGATCACTCCATCATTGCCGAGGGCAAAGTTGGAATAGTAATTCAGACCATTCAGCTTCCATGTGATCGAGCCTTCGGGCGAAATGGCATACAGCGAATCGTACGTTCTCACGTAGAGCATGCCGTTTTTGTCCAATTCCATTTCGGCCAGACCGTAATCAATCTCTGTCTTCCACTTCTTTTTGCCGTTCAATTGATAGGCGTAGAGATTAGTTCCCAACACAAGATAAACGGTTTGATTCTTATCCAGCTTCATCCCGTCAATGGGATACTCGTCGTTCAGGGTAAACGCTTCCTCGACATCTCCGTCCGGAGCAATGGCATTCACTTTCGTTTCCCCATCCTCGATCTCATCCGAAGCGTCGTCTCCGCGTCGAAATATCGTTCCCCGCATTGATCGCACACCTCGGTGGGTACGTCCTCGATGATGATTTTTTTGCCCATCCAATCACGTTCGACCGTGACAAGCTTTTGTTCCAGATCTCCTTCGCACATGAAGCAATGTTTCAAAATCGGTTCCTCCTGTCGAAACAAGATCACTTCCCTTCAAACAGCGATTTCAACGCCTGTCTTGAGGATTTCGCCGACAATCCCTTCCTTCATGGCATATTCTTTCTCGGTAAAAGCAATCGGTTCCAAATCAACGTGGTAGTCCATCGCGTGCATCAACAAGAATTTGATGCCCTCGACCCGATCCATCTGCTCGAAATAATCGGAGAAGATGGCCAGATCAACGTCACTTCCCTCGTCGAACGTACCTTTGGCATACGAACCAAACAGGACAGCCTTTTTTACGGGAATCAACTGACTAATGTTGCGAACATACTCCTCCACTACCCGTTTCACTTCCGCAGGGATTGCAGCCATCGAAATACCTCCTCCGTCTTTCCCATGACATGACGTGCTTTTTCTTCCTTCACGGACGTGGACAACTTTTCACGATACGATGGATACCGCTCCGATATATAGTACGCCACCAACTCGGCAAAAAACGGTTTGTATGTCGCTTTTTTCTCCACAAACGTGGCATCGTTCGCTTTTTGTTGAAAAGATTCATACACGGCCAAGGCACTCAGAACGAGCCATATGTTGTGGGTACGTGGCGGTTCCTCCCCTGTATAAAGGACATACAAACCCTTGACTAACTTCTCGATGGCCTGCTGGCACATAAACACGACGTACAGGTATCGACCTGATTGGAGCATGGCCCGAGCCGTTGCTAAGTCATACTCCGCTATATCTTCCCAGTATTCATATTTTTCATTGTTATTCACTTTCGTCACCTCTCCTTCTATTATGGTCGTAAGAATGACAAGCTACACCATCAGGCCATCGCGTTAAGATCCGATTGAATTCATACTTATCTTCATTATATACGAATGAAAACAAATCTCCATGAAATAGGAAAAGCCCTTTCTGGAGCACTAAGCATCCAAAATGGGCTGCCCTTTGTTTCAGAGATGAATCTCCTTCATTCTTACCGGAAACTCTCCGTTTTCTCATCATTTGAAATTGTTGAAGTACGTGAGCCATTCCTTTAATACCTGTTCTTCTTTCTTTCCAAGGAATTTCATTGCTACACTATCTTTTTCTTCTTGAGGGATGGATTGATTTGGCTCATATTTGTTATTTACATAAGTAATATATTCTTGAATTTTTGCCTCACCATACTCTTGAACCAAGTACCAGTACAAGGAGTATGTCATCCCATAGTTATTATTACTTGCATTATAAATATCCCCGAAAGAACGAAAATCCGTTTGGGAGAGAAGCGGCGTTCGATAACCACCTTGTTGCTTTGCATACTCGAGAATAGATTTCTTATCCTTTGGCCACGTCAAAGGTAAATCATTCTTCGTGTTTTTGGGATATTGATAATAATTGTAACATCCGTACTCTGCGGCCCCTTCTCTGGAAAAGAACGCTCCCCCTACTCCCCAGTAACTGCTGTATCCATCATTAGTTTTCGCGTTTTGATCATAATAATGAACTAATTCATGCTGAAGGGTTGGTCTAAAATCATACGGGTTTTTGTCAGCGTTTAGAAGCATTTCCGTTTTCATGTTTCCATAGTACCCGTTTGTACTCGTGTATGCCTGGACGTCGTTTGGAAAAGGATACTCCGCATTTCTTCCACCATTTTCATTCGTAAAGAAGTAAAGAGAAAATGAATTTCCCTTCAGTAGATACGGTTTGTTATCTCGATGTTTTTCTACAGCCTTTAGCATTCCTGCGATCTCTTCATAGGCAATCATCTCGCGCCGGGTAATCTTAAGCGACCCAGCCTTGCATCTGTCGGCCACCGGAACGTTCCACGCTCCAACCGACGGTAGTAGAGCCAGAATCCGTTATGCTCCCAATCAAGATTTTCAGTTTGTCTCGTTGCCGATTGCCAAAAGACAAACAGAGTAGGTG
The DNA here is from genome assembly GCF_044759095.2 of Brevibacillus soli. Lineage (NCBI taxonomy): Bacteria > Bacillati > Bacillota > Bacilli > Caryophanales > Paenibacillaceae > Brevibacillus > Brevibacillus soli. Next base: position 794 of record NZ_JBIYSM020000075.1, on the reverse strand, counting down.
AAAATGATCGAGATCAAATCCCTCCTTGATCATAGCAGCGAGCCCGTCAATGGACTTGCGCATATCCGTGCTGCCGCAGGCGAGGTACACCCGATCCACCTGAATTTCGCTTCGCATAAGGCTTTCAGCACCCTGACAACATCGGCAAGAAAGGATGGCTCGAAGCCCGGTCCAACTCCAATGCTTGCCGAACCGACTTTGACAAGCAGGGGCGATGTTCCGTCAGATGATGTTTAATCCATATGGATGGGAGCCCACTGCGGCTTGCTTGTTGCCGGTTTTTGCTCATCAGCTCTTTCAATTTTCGCATCCAATGCCAACGCTGGGCGCGGTGTCACTTCATGACGTTCACACCAGGTTGCCACACGCCATCCGCTTGACCGATCATCTTTGATCCGGGTGATCCACACCTCTCTTAGCTTTTTCTGCGTCATAAAAAAAAAATCCTCCTCACATCGTTCTGAGGAAGATTATCTTACAGGGCAAGGCAACTTCATAGGTGTGCAGGATTTGACGCTTACTTTTAAAAAGGGTTTTGCAGTGAGTTCCGAACAAATGGAAAGAGCCTGCCTCCTTCGAGACAGACCCCTTCGACATAATCCGGGTGGTGACAGGCACCATTCCCATTCCCTACAACGCTAGGCTATCGCCAAGTTTTCTATGTCGAACCTGTTTTCCAGCTGAATCTCGATGTTGACGTGCTCCCCCTGCTCTGTCTTGGCGTGGATGTCCAGCACGGATGCCTTATCCTCGATGTGTTCCCGATTGATTTCCGGATTGAGGATTTCCACCGA
>NZ_JBIYSM020000074.1:0-9676 GCF_044759095.2 Brevibacillus soli | reverse complement strand
TTTTATGCGTTCCGGAAAGTTTATTTCAGGGCGCTTTCACACGGTGAAGCCCTTAAACTTTCCTACACGATAAAAAAGACAACGTCTCATGAATGGAGACGTTGCCCGGTCAAAAGGCTTGATGAACCCAGCGATTCAGCCGCATCAGCCGGTCGATGTCTTTTTCGAAGCGTTTGACGGCGTACAGCTCACTCCAGTCCCGTTTCTTGCAATAATAGATTTCAATATCGCGCATCACTCTTTCCGGATAGGAAAGAAAGGCAGCCAGCAGGTTGATCTCTTCGGGACGAAGCGGGAATATTGCGGTGTAGCGGCGAAACAGGTGGGAGGCCCCTGCCTCTTCCCCTGCCAGTTGGAAATAGGTGCGGTAAAACATCGTTAGATCGCGTACGGGCGTATCGAACAGCGCTCGGTCGAAGTTTAACAAGCGTCCCCGACCGGAATTGTCCAGCGCGATGTGTGCGGGATGCGGGTAGCCGTGGATAATGGACAGACGAAAATGCGCATAGGTACGATGCCGTTCCCGCCATTCACAAAGCAAGCGAATGGCTGTTTTTGCTGTTTCCATAACAAATGCCTGATTGGCCAGGAACACAACGTCAAACGGGGAGGGGTAGGTTCGGCACCGGACGGTCTCTGCACTTTCCTCCGTCAGCTTTAGCCAGTATTCCCAGCGCTTGAGCAGTGAGTCAATCAGCGGTTCCACCTGTCTGGGATCGTCAAATCGGTAGTTCTGCGTCAAATGATGCAGTTCGGCCAACCGGTCCACTGCGGGACCGGCCCAAGATAACGGCTGCGCAGAGATGTCAACGACTCCCGGCTGCCATTGGGTGAGATAGAAAACGGTCTTTCCTTGCTGAATGTATGGTTCGTCGTACTTGGTATAATAGAAAGGGACAGCCCCTTCCCAGCCGCGATGCTGCAGGTGTCTAAGAACCCCGCTGATATGAAGCAGCCGATTGGGGGAAGCGGCCGTTCGCTTGCAGACAAAAGAACCGTAAGGCGTCATTGCCTTATAGACATTGGGTTCCTTTACCACCTCGATGGTTTGGGCAAACATGTCATACTCTCGAAACAACGGATAAATCTCATCAAATCGGCTCATAAGCTGCTCCACTCCTTGCGTGCTCCGCCCGGTGGGCAACATGCCGCAGGAGGCAGTCGACAAGCTGCTGACGGGCAATGGCTTGCTCAATTTCCTCTGTCGACCCTTCTCCCTGCTCGTTCATCAATGAGAAATAACGCTCCAGGCTCTTCCACAACTCCTCCGGGTAAGCCATAAATGCGAGTATCAACGTGTAATCCCCGTAGTGGAGAGGTTTTAGTTCTTCATATCCATCGAGAAAGGCTGTGACCAGGTCCATATTCTCCTGGTGCAGGAACAACTCACGCAAATAGCAGGCTACGTCCCGCTGTTGAACGGAGAGAGCCGGTCGGTAAAACCCGTGAAGAAACAGCTTGTCGTCTACCAATCCCCAGTTGTCCCGGTGAAGCGAACGATGTGAAACAGCCAATTGCTCGGGGTCTACCCACCTGCTGGACAAAAGCTGGGCGCTTCGTTCCATTCGCTCCAACAACGGGGCAAACAATCCTGCTGTTTTCTGGTCGCAGTCGCCGAAATCTTCAACCATTGCACGTGCCCGTTTCGCTTCCGAAGCTGCGTTGAGCTGTTCTTGCTTGAGAAAGTCAACCCCCTGGAAAAGGGAGTTGGCCTGCTGGGCCAGATGCATTCTGGCGACGACTCGGCCGCTTTGTTTTGCATTCTCGGCGGTTGGCGCGTAAGGATCCTTTTGACGTAAGTGATCGGTCAGGGTGAAGCCCCTCTTTCCAAACACCAGGAACGGCTTCGCGTCCCGTGTGCGAATGAAGCGTTCCACCTCGCGAAAGCCTTGCCGTACCATCTGTTCCCGCCAGGCAAACGACCAGCGCATAATGTCAACACGGGGCCAGAGACGCAACTCTTTGGGGCCCCGGTTGGTTTCAAGCAAGTAGCAGTCATCCAGAGGCGTGATTTGAATCACCCGTGCCTTGTAGCGCTGCAACACCTCGGAAAGGTCGATTCTCTCACGTGCCACGGTCCCCGCTCCTTACTGTGGAATATAGAGAATTTGTCCCTCGACGATGCGGTCGGATGTCAGTTTGTTGACTTCGACGATTTTGGACACCGGAAGAGAATATCGCATCGAGATGGATTCAAGCGTCTCGTCTCGTTGTATGATGCACAGCTTCAATCTGCTGTAACGCTCTTCCTTGTTGCGAACGAACGAAGTGAGGTTGTGCATCGCTTCCAGCATGCTGCTGTCGACTTGCTGCCTCGCTGGCATACGGGAGGCGCTGGAGGACGATTCCGTGCTCTCGGCTGCCAGGTTTTCCTGCGCCCGTCTTGCCTGCGTGAAGATGGAGGTCAGATTGAGTGAGCCGCTCTCCTGCTTTGAGGGTTTGCTGCTGATCGCCACCCTCATCTCTTTTTCTTCCGCTGCCTGTTCTTCTATTTCTTCCGCTTCCTGCACCGACGTCTCCACTGCATCTGCTTCTGCCGCAACGGTTTCCTCCGCTGGCTCGGCGTCAGCATTCTGTTGCTCCGTTTCCTGGTTTTGCGCCTCTAATGGCTGGTCCTGCTGCGCCACTTCCTCTTCCTTTGCCGCGACTTCGGTCACCTGGTTCGATTCCCATACGGCTTCGATCTGATCCTCTTCGGGTTGTGCGGCGTTTTCCGCAGTCGAATCCTGATCGGACGACACGTCCCCAAAGTGCTGGGAGGATCCCTCTGACGTCTGCTGGTGGAAAGTCTGTGCATACTCCGGCGGCTCAAGACCGATCACATATGGTTGAATGTATGGCAGGGGCAGTTCCCGTGTACTCTCTTGTTGAAAGACCTCCTGCTGCGAGACTTCCTGACGGGCGATTTCCTGCTCCAACTCTGCCAGTTTTCGCTCGATGTCGTCCAGCGTCGCCGGCCGAACGACAGACTCATCCTGTTCGCTCGCCACATGAACAAACTCCCACTCCTCCGCCTCCGCTGCTTCTGCCTGTTGTTGCTGTTCCGTAAGCACGATTCCTGCGATCTTCAGCTCGGCCTCAATTACCAGCTGATTGGGGCCCTCCAGTTGGTAGTCAAAGCTGTCGACAATCGCGTAGATCTCTTCAATGTCGGCGACGCGATTGGAAGGGATGGTAATGTTGAGCGGGATGCGGTGGGCCAGCTGTGCATCAGAGCCGTACAGTCCGGTATCATTTCGCTCAAACCGTAGCGGGGTAAATTTCATTGCCGAAACCAGGGTATCCGCTCCACCTTCGGCATCCTCCGAGGTGCTCCTGACCGGCTCGTACTTCCCGTGAAGCTGCAGGCATCCGGTGATGGATATTTCCGTCGGATTTTCGATAATCTCGACGTCCGGGACCAGCTCCAGCTCTTTCAGTTCGCCAATCCCTGTTTTATCCGATGAGAGGAAAATGGTTTCCTTGATTTGAAACGAGAGTAACCCATCCTGTAACGCCACGTGTGCTCCTCCTTTCAAGTACAAGACATTTCCCTATACTATATGGACAGAAAGCCGGATTTAGACCAAAAAACAGCAAAGAAGGACGCCTCCTGAAGGCGTCCTCAGACTGAAGACAAAGTAACGTGTGGTAAAGTAACGGGCAGTCCTTCCAGCCTCGCTCCGTTCTCCGCCCCGCAAAGAAGAAAAAATGGTCGCTTGCGACGATCCCGGGGGGCAGCGTAAAAGCCGCCTGGCTACGTAGTTTTTCAAGGTTACGCTGCTATTCCCCCGGTCCACGTCGCTCGCTGGGTGGGGCTGCGCAAGTCGCTTCGGCTTGGAAGAAACTGCCCTATCCACCTCCATACAGGTTTGTCTAAAAGCTCAAGGACGCCTCTTGAAGGCGTCCTCGTTTTCTACTCAGCTATTTGTTTGTGACGAACCGCAGGACATCGCGAACCGCTTTTTTCCCCTGGTCAATGCAGTCAGGCAGACCGACACCGGCATAGGAAGCTCCGGCGAGCAGAACCCCTGGCAGCTGTGTTTCCACTTTTTCCGTAACCGTTCGCAGCCATTGTTGATGACCGACGACGTATGGAATTGACCTCTGTATCCGATTTACAATGTAGAACTCGGGAGTATCGCCCACCTGCATGATGCGCTGCAAGTCTTTCACCGCAACGCGTACGATCTCTTCGTCGGATTGTTCGATGATCGCCTGATCGTTCTCCCGCCCGACAAAACAGCGCAACAGCGCTTTTCCCTTCGGGGTGGTATGAGGCCACTTACGGTGTGTCCAGGTGCATGCCGTAATCGTATAGTCACTCTTGCGAGGCACCACAAAGCCCGTCCCTTCCAGATGAAGTTTCACCTGCTCCGCCGGGTAGGCCATGGCAACCGTGGCAACCGTGGTCGGTGTGGTCCCCGCAAGCGGCGGGATGTCTACGTACGGTTGGAGCATCTTCTGCGCATCCGCATGTGGAACAGTCAGGATGATGGCATTTGTCTGCAAGACCTGACCGTTGCTGAGGTGCAGCCCGTATCCGGCCGCGTTCTTATCAATCCGCTCCACCATCGTCTTCTTGAGAAGCGATGAAGCGGGAAGCAGACTCTCGACACGCTCCACCAACGACTGCAAACCGCCTTTCAGTGTCTGGAACATGCCCTTTTTCTTTTCCTGCCTGTCAGACTCGGGCCTGGTGCTTTTCATCGCCAGAATCAGGCTCCGGTACTTCTGCTCCAAACGGGCAAATTCCGGAAAAGTAGAGAGAAGACTCATCTGGTCGATATTCCCCCCATACACTCCGGACAACAGCGGTTCTATCAGATGATCGATCACTTCGTCACCGAGGCGGCGGCGGAAGAAATGCCCAACTGATTCGTCCTCCCCGTGATTTCCTGCCGGCATCACCAGATCGGCGGCCGCTCTCAATTTTCCCAGCGGAGAGATCAACGAGGTGGTGACAAACGGCATCAGCCTGGTGGGAATGCCCATTACCGCTCCTTCCGGAATCGGCATCAGCCGATTCTTGTGCAGGATGTACGCTTGTCCCGTGTTGTTGCGAACGAGGTCATCCTGCAGGCCGACGTCTTGAACCAGTTGGGCGGCGCTGGCTTTTCGCTCCAAAAACGAATCGGGGCCAAGCTCAATGACAAAACCGTCGTGCTTCCACGTCTGGATCTTCCCTCCGAGGCGGTCGCTCGCCTCGATCAGGGTAAAATCGATCGGCAGCTTGCGTTCATCCCGTTCCCGCATCAGATAGTAGGCTGCAGTCAAGCCAGTAATGCCGCCTCCGATGATGGAAATGTGGTATCGTTTATCACTCATGGTCACTCAGATCCCAGCTTCGCCCATTGAGCCGCGACAACGTCAGCCAGGCAGGCGATAAACTCCGGCTTGGCGTTCGGCATTTCCGGGCGGTAGTAGTGTGCGCCCACTTCGTCCGTCACTGCTTTGCATTCGATGTCGTTGTCGTAAAGGACTTCAAGATGCTCCGCGACAAAACCGACCGGGCAGTAAATGAAGGAGGTGTATCCTTTCTCCTGATACAGTTCACGCGTGAGATCCTGCACGTCGGGTCCGATCCACGGCTCCGGCGTATTGCCGGCACTCTGCCAGCCGACCGCGTAGTGCTTGATTCCGGCTTCGTTGGCAATCAGCTCGGCTGTCTCCTGCAACTCCCGCGGGTACGGATCTCCCATTTGCAAAATCTTCTCCGGCAGGCTGTGGGCAGAAAAGATGACGACGGCCTTTTCGCGATCCTGCTCGGACATGTTGGCTAACGTCTTCTGCAGCTGCTTCACCCAGTAATCAATGAAGGAGGGTTCACGGAACCACCTGTCGACCGAGTGGATAACCGGACCCCCGAGCCGCTCCGCTTGCTGTTTGGCGCGCTCGTTGTACACCTTCACGCTGTAGGTGGAGTAATGCGGTGCCAGCACAAGGCTGATTGCTTTTTCTATGCCGTCCCGATGCATGGCTTCTACCGCCTCTTCAATAAACGGCGTAATGTGCTTCAGTCCCAGATACGCTTTCCACTCCACCTCGGGAAAACGCTTGTTCATTTCCCGTTCCAGCCCGCGCACCTGTTCGTCAGTGATTTGGGCGAAGGAGGTGATGCCTCCTACCGCTTCATAGCGTTTTTTCAAATCCTCCAAGAGGTCCTCCGGCGGCTTCCGCCCCCGCCGGATGTGAGTGTAATAAGGTTCGATATCCTCGGGGGTGCGCGGTGTTCCGTACGCCATCAAGAGCAGCCCCATCTTTTTCTTCGACATGAAGAACGCACCTCGATCTAAGCGTTTTTCTTGAAGCTGTGTATGAATTGCGTCAGTCTTTGAAGCGTCTCAACCTTGGCATCCGGGAAAATACCGTGCCCCAGGTTGAAGATGTAGCCTGGCTGCTCCGTTCCCTGTTCCAATATCTCTTTCGCTTTTGCCTCGAGCATTTCCCACGGCGCGAGCAGCAGAGTCGGGTCCAGGTTGCCCTGCAGCGCTTTGGTGACGCCCAGCTCCCTTGCCTTTTTGATTGTCATCCGCCAATCAAGACCGACGACGTCTACAGGCAGTTGGTTCCACTCAAGCAGCAGGTGTCCTGCCCCGACGCCGAAGTAGATGGTGGGCACGCCCGTCTCTTTCAGCGCACTGAAGATACGGTGCATGACAGGTGCAATATAGGTTCGGTAATCTTCATCGTTCAACGCGCCAACCCAGGAGTCGAACACTTGAACAGCTTGTGCCCCGGCCTCGATTTGCGCTTTCAGGTAGGTGATGGTCATGTCGCCCAGTTTATCCATAAGGGCCTGCCATGCTTCCGGCTCCGTGTACATGAATGCCTTCGTCTTGTGGTAGTGCTTGGACGGACCGCCTTCAATCATGTAGCTGGCCAGCGTAAACGGCGCGCCGGCAAATCCGATCAACGGCACATTCAGCTGTTGGCGCAGAATCTTGATTGCTTCCATGATGTACGGCACGTGGGAAAGCGGATCCAGTTCACCCAGGCGATTTACATCCGCAAGGGAACGGATCGGGTTGGAGATGACCGGACCGATGCCTGATTCGATATTGACGTCCACCCCGATCGGCTGCAGCGGTGTCATGATGTCGGCGAACAGGATGGCGGCATCAACGCCCAGCTGTTCAACGGGCAGGCGAGTGACTTCCGCGCACACTTCCGGTATGTAATTCATTTCAAAAAAGCTGTGCTTGGCACGGATGGCGCGGTATTCCGGCTGGTACCGGCCAGCCTGGCGCATGTACCACACTGGCACATGCTCAGTCGCCTCCTTGCGGCAAGCTTTCAAAAACGTATCGTTAAACGGTTTCGCGTTCATCCAGATGCTCCTTTTTTTGCGTTTTCTGCCTGTCACTATGATAACATTGGCGAAATCGATAGAATCGATTTTTTTGTGTCAAAATGGTTTCAGCACAAACCCAGATGCAAACTCTTTTAACAAGTGTTGCCAAAATGTCTCTATTGGATGCTTATATCTCCCGTCGAGGAGCGCGCTATGACACGGGGACCGCCGGATCCGAGGGTTGCCAGGATCCTGTGCTCCTCTTTCTCCCGGTATTGGAGATCCGTCCAATCAACCGTAACCTCACCCGCACTCGACGTGAGGTCAAGTTGTGCGGCAGGCGGCGTTTTCCTGGCGCGGATCGAAATGTCGCCTGTCGACGTTTCGATCGTGACGTCCTGGGTCAGCTCTGTCCATTCCAGCATTTCCACGCTTCCTGTCTCACTGTCAAGCGCTGCGTTTCCTTGGATCTCTCTCAGCTTCAGATCACCCGTGCTGGAAGATACCGTTATTTGCTTTCCCTTGAAACCTTCCACACTCACGTCACCTGTCGCGGTTTCGATGTCGCATCCGGATGACTCCACTTGAGAGGTATGAATGTCTCCCGTGCTCGTGTAAATCGCAATCCGCTCATACTGTTTGGACGGAACGGTCACTTGCAGCTGCAGGTGCATCTGCGGTCCGAAGGAAAAGCCGAAGAATTCCGGTTCTTCTACGGAAATGCGCAGGGTGCTTCCTGTCATTTGCGTATCCAGTTTCAACTGATTCCTGGCTTTTTCGTTTATCTCGCCAACCAGGCGTACCGTGACCTCAGACAAGTTGCTGTACGTAAAGGCAATGTCTGCTGTAGCGGTGTTCAACACCAGAGCATTCACCGGCTCCTGAACGGTTCGAAAATCGTCAATCGTCGCCATTACGGGAGAAAACGATTGATTTTTTTGAAAATAATAGACAAGACCAAGCGATCCGATAAGAAAAGAAATAAAGGCGAGTCGAAACACGTATTTTAACATGGCGTCCATGCTATTTCCCCCTGATCATTCTCAAGTTAAAGTTGAGATAGCGCAAAAATTGCCGGTACAGCCATTTGGTCAAGGCGATCATCCCGATCCCCATCATCACCCCAAGACCGCCTGATGCCAGACTGGCGGACACGAAAAACAGGGTCTCGTCTGCATTGCCGGGAACCCCGTAGCTGATAAACAGCCCGACCGGGGAGAGAATCAGCGCAACAGATGCGGCATACAATCCAAGGAGGATGCCGATCAATCCAAAAAAGGGCCCCAGTACAAACAGCAGATTGAAAAAACCGAGACTGACAGTAGCGAACAGCGCTCTCGTGACGTTCTTGATGGAAGTGTCGGACTGCGCCTGATGTATGTGGTATCCGGCAATGATTTCCTTGGCGATCATTTTCGGGCTGCCAAGCGCTTCCGCAATCTCATGTTCGCTCTTCCCTTTATCCATGCCGATCAAGAAATGCTCGGTATAGTCGGCCAAAATGTCTAGCCGCTCCTTGTCGGGAAGGCCGTTCAACAGCTCATCCAATTCCCGGATAAATTCAACTCTCGTCATACCCCAATCCCTCCTGAATCATTTGGTTGACCCCGTCGGTAAACAACTTCCACTCCAGCACCAGGTCATTCATGTACTCTCTTCCTCTGGGGGTTAGATGGTAGTACTTCCGCGGCGGCCCCTCCTGCGACTCCACTACATACGTGGTAAAGTAGCCCTCCAAAGTTAGGCGGCGAAGCAATGGATAGACGGTGCCTTCCGCGATGAGAAACTTTTCCGAGATGTTTTGGACCAGTTCGTATCCGTATTTGTCCTTGTGCGCGGTCAGGACAAGCACACACAGCTCCAATACGCCTTTTTTAAATTGAACATTCAATGTCGATCACCCATGGTACATATTACCAATAGGTACTATACAATGCAAGGTACTTAATAAAGTTTTATAAAAGGACGATATGTCCCGCTTAAAAAAAGCTTCGATTGAAGCCCTCTCGAAGAAGCTGGTTCTTCGTTAGAGGAAACTTTTTATGCGTTCCGGAAAGTTTATTTCATAACGCTTTCACACGGTGAAGCCCTTAAACTTTCCTACACGATAAAAAAAGCTTCGATTGAAGCCCTCTCGAAGAAGCTGGTTCTTCGTTAGAGGAAACTTTTTATGCGTTCCGGAAAGTTTATTTCATAACGCTTTCACACGGTGGGCCCTTAAACTTTCCTACACGATAAGAAAACCCACCCGGCATTAGCTAGTTACTCCTGAAAAAATCGTTTTTTGGCAGAAGCATCTCATTGTGGTGAATCTCAGGGGGCTACCGTGTAACTGTATCCGTTAATCGTTGCTTATTTGGCCATTTGGGCTGCTCTTCTGAGGTTATGAGCCCAGATTCCGAA
>NZ_JBIYSM020000073.1:0-10228 GCF_044759095.2 Brevibacillus soli | reverse complement strand
AGGGACTCGCTCGACTTGCATGTATTAGGCACGCCGCCAGCGTTCGTCCTGAGCCAGGATCAAACTCTCCAATAAAGTTAGAAAGAAATTGATCAAGGTTCAAAACCATGTTTGCTTGGCTGTTTAAAACGCTTCGCTGTTCAGTTTTCAAAGAGCATCTCGCAACAACAACTCTTTTATAATATCAAATTGTGTGGGCGTTTGTCAACATTTTTTCGTTTTTCGAAGTCTTGTCGACAACGACCTAATCACTTTACCACATTGCCTTCTTGTATGACAAGTGGTAATTTTTGACCATCTCTTTCCGCTTTCTAAAGAAGAGAACGAAAGTAAATATAGCAGGAATCAATCAAGCTGTGCAAGTGAAAAAAATGGAAGCCACCCTGCTGATCAATCGGGCGGCTTCCCTCGTTTTTTTCCTATTCTCCGGACCGTTCGCGCATCAGTGGGAAGAGCAGAACGTCACGAATCGACGGCGAATCGGTCAGCAGCATAACCAAACGGTCAATTCCGATTCCAAGACCACCTGTCGGCGGCATACCGTATTCCAATGCCTCGATAAAGTCCTCGTCCATTTCATGTGCCTCGTCGTTACCAGCTGCTTTCTCCAACAGCTGCGCTTCAAAACGCTCGCGCTGATCGATCGGGTCGTTCAGCTCGGTAAACGCATTGGCATGTTCTCTTGCCACAATAAACAGCTCAAAACGATCCGTGAAACGCGGGTCTTGCTCGTTTTTCTTGGCAAGAGGAGAGATCGCTGTAGGATGGCCGTATACGAAGGTAGGCTGAATCAGCGTCTCTTCGATTTTTTGCTCGAAGAACTCGTTGACCACGTGACCAAAGGTGTGATGCGGCTCAACTTCTACGCCGTGCTCTTTTGCGAGAGCCCGCGCCTCGTCGTCGCTCATTTCCTTCCAGAAGTCAACGCCTACGTGTTCCTTGATCAAATCGACCATGTGTACACGACGCCATTTGGGTGTCAAGTCAACCTCATGACCTTGATACTGAATCTTGGTGGTACCCAACACCTCTTGCGCGATGTGCGCAATCAGTTCCTCGGTCAGTTTCATGATGTCTTCAAAGTCGGCATACGCCTGGTACAGCTCAATCATGGTGAACTCAGGATTGTGACGGGTGGAAATTCCCTCATTGCGGTACACCCGGCCGATTTCGTACACCTTTTCCAATCCGCCCACGATCAGGCGCTTCAAGTGCAGCTCAATGGCAATCCGCATATACAACTGCATGTCCAGCGCGTTGTGATGGGTAATGAACGGACGAGCAGACGCCCCTCCGGCAATCGCATGCAGTGTCGGTGTCTCCACTTCCAGAAATCCAAGGCTGTCCAAATAACGACGCATGGAGGTCAAGATACGGCTGCGGGTAATAAAGGTATTCCGCACTTCCGGATTGACGATCAGATCGACGTAGCGCTTGCGGTAACGCGTCTCCACATCCTTCAATCCATGATATTTTTCAGGCAGCGGGCGGAGCGATTTGGTCAGGAAGGTCAGTTCCTTCGCCTTTACGCTCAGTTCGCCTGTCTTGGTTTTAAATACCGTGCCGGTAATCCCGAGCATGTCTCCAATGTCACTCAGGTCAAATACCTTAAATGCTTCTTCTCCAACGGTATCCAGGCGCACATAAATCTGAATCTGGCCTGTCCGATCGAGGAGTTGGCCAAAACTTGCTTTTCCCATGTCGCGTTTCGCCATCAGGCGACCTGCGATCGTGACAACGTGGCCCTCCGCTTCAAGCTCTTCTTTTGTCTTGCCGCCAAAACGGGAGACGATATCCTCAGCGTGGTGAGTCTGTTCAAACTTTTTCCCGAAGGGGTCAAATCCCCACTCACGCAATTGGTTCATTTTGTCGTGACGCACTTGCAGCAGCTCGTGCAGCCCCTCTTGTTGCAGGTCTTGCTCATTTGCCATTGCTTTGTTCACTCCTTACAGTATGACGATAAACGAGAGGGCGTACCCAGTGCTACGTGAGGTACGCCTTGTTGACTACAGATTGATATCGAGAATTTCGTATTGAATCACGCCAGCCGGTACGTGCACATCAACGATCGCACCTTTTGCCTTGCCGAGCAAAGCCTGACCAACCGGAGACTCGTTCGAGATTTTGTTGTTCATCGGATCGGACTCCGCGGAACCTACGATCGTATACTCCACGATGTCGCCGAATTCCAGGTCTTTCAACTTCACGGTAGAGCCTACGCTTACCACCCCGATATCGACATCCTCATTGGTAATAATGCGGGCGTTGCGCAGCATTTTCTCCAGCGTAAGGATGCGTCCCTCGATGAAAGCCTGTTCATTTTTGGCTTCCTCGTACTCGGAGTTTTCGCTAATATCGCCATAGCTGATCGCTTCTTTAATACGGGCAGCCACTTCTTTTCGTTTAACCGTTTTCAAATCTTCAAGCTCTTGCTCCAGCTTAGCCAATCCTTCAGGTGTAAGAATGACTTCTTTTTCGGACATGGTTCAATTCCCCCGTTTAAAATGAAATTCCTTTTCGCTCTGTGTAAAGTACAAAGGATTATATGTAGATGTTCTATACAATATACAGGCAGAACGTGCTTGGCTCACAGGTTTCATAGGGAAAGCTGCCAGAGTAAACTGGCAGCCTATCTGCAATAATACGACGTATTATAGGGTATGAAAGAACCCTTGTCAATGTTTGGGATACCCTTAGTAACTTATGGCTTCCTCCTGCGCGGAATCGACAAAATCCTCGGCAGCGTTCGCCTGGTTTTCCACCCAGTCTACGTAATCGAGCAGGATTCGACGCAGCTCATCCTCGGTCTCCACGGCGTTGATCAGGTTTTTGGTGTGTGTCGCACCCTTCAGGCCTTTCAGGTACCAGGCTGCGTGCTTGCGCATTTCCAGCACCCCGACTCGCGGTCCTTTCAGCGCGATCAGCCGCTCGGCGTGAAGCAGACAAATCTCGATCTTTTCACGCGGCGTCGGCTCTGGCGGGAGTTCACCCGTGGTCAGGTATTGAACGGTGCGGTACAGCATCCACGGGTTGCCCAATGCGGCGCGGCCGATCATGACACCGTCGCAACCGGTTATATCCAGCATGCGTCGGGCGTCTTCAGGAGTGGCCACGTCACCGTTGCCGATCACCGGAATGGAGACCGCTTGTTTCACTCGGCCAATCCAGTTCCAGTCGGCTTTTCCCTTGTACATCTGCACACGGGTACGGCCGTGAACAGCGATCGCCTGTGCTCCGGCGCGCTCCGCCGCCTGGGCGTTTTCAATGGCGTACAGGTGTTCCTCGTCCCAACCCAGGCGCATTTTCACAGTGACCGGCTTGTCTACGGCATCTACAACAGCCGAAACAACCTCGTAAATTTTGTCCGGATCCAACAGCAGACGGGCACCCGCGTCGCAGTTGACGATCTTGGGAACCGGGCAGCCCATGTTAATGTCAATGATGTCGGCGTTTGTATTTTCAGCGACGTATTTCGCGGCCGGGACAAGCGTTTCCTTGTCGCCGCCAAAGATTTGCAGACTCAACGGTTTCTCGCGCTCGTCGACAAACAGCATGTCCATCGTTTTTTTGTTGCCGTGGACGATTCCTTTGTCACTGACCATTTCCGCACAGACCAGACCAGTTCCAAACTCCTTGGCGATCAGGCGGAAGGCCGGGTTGCAGACACCCGCCATCGGAGCGAGCACGACGTTGTTCTTCAATTCAATGTTGCCGATTTTCATATATTTCAACCTCCTTCTCAGAGAGGATAGAGTCAGGAAAAATCATTTATTATTTATAGCACACAATTCCTCGTAATCGACCTGTAAAGTGCTGGCGATCTTGCGCAGAACTGGTTCAGTCGGCTTGCGCGTGCCGCGTTCCAGCGAACCGACAAACGACAGCGAGACGCCCATTTTTTCCGCCAGCGATTGCTGGGTGTAGCCTTTCAGCTTTCGGAACGACCGGATCCGGTTGCCCAGTCGAGTATCCCCCATTTTCGTACCCCCTTGTGATCCTCTGTTTGTTCGAGGTAATGTTCGATCGTGTTGTGGAAAACAGGCAGCGGACCTCCCACCCAAACATCGCGCAGCGGCACCAGGACAAAAGCACGCTCGGTCATCGCCGGATGCGGGATACGCAATTCCTCACTGACGAGCTGTACGTGATCGTACAAAAGCACATCGATATCAATCGTGCGCGGTCCCCAACGGATTGTACGGACACGCCCCAACTGCTGTTCTATGGCAAGAACCTCTCTGAGCAGCCTCTCTGGAGTGAGTTGCGTCTCGACGGCGACGACCATGTTGAGAAAAGCCTCCTGGTCAACGTACCCGACCGGATCCGTCTCATAAATGGGAGAAACGGCTTCCACACGTATATGGTCGTGGCGATGAAGAGTCTGCACGGCCCGCCGCAGGTTCTCTTCGCGATTTCCCATGTTGGAGCCAAGGGCGAGATAGGCGCGAGCTTTCATCTGTCCTTCAACCCTTTCTCCTGCGCACCATTTCAATCGCAACTGAATCGTAATGGCCGTTGATGGGAGGATTGGGCTTCGTCACTCTCACTTTGACTTCCGCAATAGGAAATGCGGCAAGCAGCTGGTCGGCAATGCGCGCGGCAAGAGCCTCCACCAGCTTGTAGCGCTCCCCTTCGACGATTTGCTGCACATGAGTAAAGATATCGGCATAATTGACCGTATCGTTTAGATCGTCGCTTTCACCCGCTTTTGAAAGATCGAGAGACATTTCTAGGTCAACGAAAAATCGCTGACCCAACTGGGCTTCCGCTTCAAACACTCCATGGTAACCGTAGAACGACATCCGGTTAAAATAAATTTTATCCATTGCCAGGGACTCCCTTCAGCATCGCGTCCATCATGGTGACGACGCGCTTCATTTCCTTCACGTCGTGGACACGCACGATGTGGCAGCCTTTGGCCACGCCCAGGGCAACGGTGGCTGCCGTGCCTTCCACCCGTTCTTCTATCGGCAAATTCAGCACGCGGCCAATCATTGACTTGCGCGACGTGCCGAGCAGCACCGGATAACCGAGCGCCACGATGTCATCCAGGCGGCGCATCGTCTCCAGGTTGTTTTCCAGAGACTTGGCAAATCCAATCCCCGGATCGAGAATAACGTTTTCCGGCCGCACGCCTGCCTTGAGGGCGATCTCAACCGACTCCCGCAGGTCCTGCACCATGTCGCTGAAAAAATCGGTGTAGTCCTTGTTGTCCCTGTTGTGCATCAAAATGATTGGCACACCGTATCGGGCAGCCACTTCCGCAATTCGAGGTTCCCGCTTGGCTCCCCACACATCGTTGATGATGTGGGCGCCTTCCGCAACGGCTCGTTCGGCCACTTCCGCTTTGTACGTATCGATGGACAGGGGAACCGGGCACTCTTTCACGAGCGCGCGGATCACGGGCAGGACCCGATCCAGCTCTTCCGCCAGTTCCACCGGTTCCGCTCCCGGTCTCGTCGATTCCCCGCCGATGTCGATAATGTCTGCGCCGGCTTCCACCAGCTCGCGTGCATGAGTCAAAGCCCTTTCTACATCCGCGTATCGTCCGCCGTCGGAAAAAGAGTCAGGCGTCACATTCAGAATGCCCATGACCAGGGTACGCTGGCCAATTGGCAGTACGTGCGAACCGCAGACCAGCTCCTTCCGCTTGTGCAAAACGTCCCGTTGCGCCAGCAGTTGTTCCACCTCCGCCGCCAGATTCTCCAGGCCAGGCTGTTGGCCTCGCAGGTCTGAAAGGGCGTCTCCCAGCTGCTGCCGGGTGGCTACAAGCAAAACGCTCGACCCGTTGCTGTCGAGCATGGATTCCGTCTTATAAAATGCGGCATCTCCACCGCGCGCAATCATTTCCCGCTGTAAAATGTAAGCAGCCTCTTGCGAAACGTTTTCCAGATGAACCAGCACGGCTTCGCCCTTCGGTGCCATCAACCGGATGGAGTCCTGGTCGATGCCGATTTTCCTCATCTCTGCCGCAATCTCCGCTTGGGTCCTGGCATGAACGAGGTATGGATTGTGCTTCATGGTCGTCTACCCCTTTAGCATATTGTCGATAGCATACCATAATTTACTTGCCCAATTCCACAGACTGGCGGTATGCAGTGCGCAGTTTGCGGGTCACCGGTCCATAGGTCTCCGGAACTAGTTGCCCATCCACTTGAGCAGCCGGAACAATCTCCATCACGGAATTGGTCAAAAATACTTCATCGGCCCGGTACAGATCCTCCTGCCGGTAAAGGCCTTCCTCGCAAGCGATACCCAGCTGCGCCGCCAGCGAAAGAACGTGACGGCGGGTGATGCCGTCGAGAATCCCGGTTTGAAGAGACGGTGTGTACAATCGCCCTGACCGTACCCAGAACAGGTTGCTCACAATGCCTTCCGCAAGAAAACCGTCATGCGTTACAAATAATCCCTCCGCGTCAGGCTCTTGGCCCAGTTCCAGACGGGCCAGTGCATTGTTTAGATAGTTGTGCGACTTGTATCGTCGCAAACCTTCCGACGTCTGCCGGGGAATGGAGACGGTGATGAGTCGTTTGGGCGACGGAGGTTCTGCAATCGGGGGTACCGGCTTGGCGAAAATGTACAGCGAGGGACGCGGATAGCCTCCTGTTACGAGTCCCACCCCTTCCGGTCCTCCTGTCACGCTGAGCCTTACATAAGCGTTCTCCAGATCATTTGCCTCCACCGTTTGCAGGATGGCGTCGGCCAGTTCCTCAGCCGACCAGGGAACGGCGAAGCGCAACGCCAAAAGCCCGGAACAGAGCCGGGCATAATGATCTTCCCAAAGGAAAAGTCGACGGCGATACACGCGCACTGTCTCAAACAGGCCGACGCCGTAAAGAAATCCGTGATCCATGACGGAGACCGCAGCCTCTTCTGCCGGAACCATTTTACCGTTTACATACACTTGCATGATGCTCTCTCCTGACCTTTTCGCTCTTGAGAGACATCATATCACAGGATCAGCCGGTTAGAGCCTCTTCAGATCGTTTCTCGGTAAATCATGCGAGAGAGGCGGTAAAGGCAAACGGGAATCGTGGTATCAACAGTATTACCGCTGAACATCGCGGACACCTCCGCCACCAGTATTCGTGCATATACCCAGCAGGGGTTCCAGAGTACATCGGTAACCTAGCCTGTAGCCGCCATTACCTCATCAGCTTATTTATTGTAACCAACAGTTCATCGAGCCTTTTAAGCCTCAAATCTCCATATTTTCTACATAATCGTGTGATACTCTTTCCAACAGAAGCAGTAAAGGAGGTATACACATGAATCGTACCTACCAGTTCAATGTCGACGTTCCCGGAACGTACTGGTACCATTCACACCAAAATGGAGTGGTACAAGTAGATAAAGGGTTGAACGGATCTCTCGTGGTGGAGCCGAAAGATCAGCAACCTGTCGATAAGGATTACACGCTCGTACTGGATGAATGGACGAAAGATGATAGCATGACAGGCATGAGTCACGGTGGAGGCCATGCAGCTCAAGGAATGATGTCCGAGGTGAAATACGAGGGCTATAAACCAGATTTTACGGTCGACCCAACTGTAAACAATAGGCCGGAATAAGAGAAGAGAAGGAACAATCTAGTATTACATCATCTGGAATCAATTTTATGGCTACGAAAAAGATGGTCACGAATCAACCGTGCCATCTCATGTTATTGGTTCCGTTTTCTTGCCCATGTCCTTTCCCTGTTAACAGTTATTCTTTTACCCTTAGTAAGCGTAATCCGTTTAACGTAACGATAAGAGTTGCCCCCATGTCGGCAAAGATGGCAATCCATAGTGTTAGCCATCCAGGAACAATTAATAGAAGTGCTACTAGTTTTATTAAAAGCGAGAAAGCGATGTTTTGCTTAATGATCTGGAGTGTTTTCCTGCTCAGCTTGATCGTAAATGGCAGCTTGGTTAAATCATCAGCCATCAGGGCAATATCCGCTGTTTCCAACGCGGTATCGGTCCCTGCACCACCCATGGCGATCCCTACGTCAGCAGTGGCAAGCGCCGGTGCATCGTTGACACCATCACCCACCATGGCTACTTTTCCATGTGCTTTCAGCTGTTGAATGGCCTCCAGCTTATGCTCAGGCATCAACTCGGATTTTACTTCATGGATGCCAACCCGTTCCCCGATTGCTTCCCCAGTTGCACGGTTATCCCCCGTAAGCATAACGGTTTTTGTAATGCCCAACTCGCGGAGTTTTTGGATGACGCTTTTACTGCTTTCCCTGACTTCATCGGCAACGGCAATAAGAGCGAGTACATCCTGATCCGTACCAAGCATCATGACCGTCTTCCCCTGCAGTTGAAGCAATTGGATACTTTCCCTGATACCTTGATCTAAGCCGTTAGGCAGCAATTCTTCAAACAAACGGGGGCTGCCAATGTAATACTGTTGACCATTGACAACAGCCTTCGCCCCTTTGCCTGTCATGGACGTGAAGTTTTCGGCCTTCCACTCGTTCAGATCAATCAGATGTTGATTTGCCTTTCGAACGATCGCGGAAGCGAGGGGATGCTGCGACCACTTCTCAATGGCAGCAGCGATGGCAAGGAGCTCTTTATCCTCAGGCCCTTGCAGACGAACAAAGTCAGTAACCTCCGGAACACCTTTTGTTAAGGTTCCTGTTTTGTCAAACGCAATGACTGAGAGATGACCGGTTTCCTCCAAATGGATGCCTCCCTTAATCAAAACGCCGTTTCTGGCTGCATTACCAATTGCCGTAACAATCGATACAGGAGTAGATATCACGAGCGCGCATGGGCAACCTACGACCAGGAGCGCTAATCCTCTGTATACCCAATCGGACCATTCACCATTGAAAAACAGAGGCGGCACGACAGCAATCCCGAACGCCAGGATCATAATCGCAGGTGTATAGTATTTGGCAAAGCGATCGACAAATGCTTGTGACGGTGCCCTTTCCGCCTGCGCTTCTTCCACCAGGTGAATAATTTTTGCGATGGTCGTATCTTCGACTCGCTTTGTAACCTTGACTTCCAGTAACCCTTCTTCATTTAGGGTACCGGCATACACTTCGTCTCCTGCCTCTTTGGCAACAGGAATGGATTCACCGGTAATGGCTGCCTGATTGACGGTAGACTTTCCGTTAATCACATCACCGTCCATGGCAATTTTCTGCCCTGGTTTTACAATCATGATATCGCCGATTTGAATGTCATCCACGCTTATTTGCATTTCCTGATTGCCGCGTCGTATAGTGGCTTCTTTCGGAGCAACTTCCATGAGCGAGCGGATGGATTGACGAGCCTTCTCCATCGAATAACCTTCCAGAGCTTCACTGATGGCAAACAGAAAGACGACGGTAGCTCCTTCGCCCCACTCGCCAATCGCTGCAGCCCCCAAAATGGCAACGGTCATCAACGTATTCATGTCAAACTCAAACCGGGTTAAATTCCGCAAGCCTTTTTGAAATAACGTATATCCACCAATCAAAATGGAGGTTCCATACAACAATACCTCCGATAGACTGCCCTCGCCATATCGCTCTCCGGCCAGCCAACCTGCCACCAAGAACAGCAATGAGACGATGGTGGTTTGGGTTGATTTTTTTTGCCAAAACGATTCCTTTGCGATAGGACGCTGTTGCTTCTCCGGATACAGTTTTAATCCTTCAAACACTCCGGCTTTTTCCAGTTCCTCGAGACTTGCATCTCCGTACACGGTAAGTTTGGATGCCCCAAAATTCACCTGCGCATCAGTGACACCGGGCAAAGCTTTTACGTTCTTTTCAAATTTTGCAGCGCAACCGGTACACGTAAACCCCTGAACCCGAAATACGCTTTTTTGACTTGTATTCTCCAAGGTAACTTCCCTCTTTTCATTCACTGTATATCCGTTTCAATATCACTTCAGGAGAAACGCCTGGCCTGCCCCTATGACAAGCACATCCACTTCCCGTTGCATGTCAACCGTCTCCCCAGAATCAAACAATTAGATATTCATTTGATTATTATAGTATCTCAACATTTTTGTCCAATCAAGAACTTCTCTAGGGTGGATC
Source organism: Brevibacillus soli (assembly GCF_044759095.2). Classification (NCBI taxonomy): domain Bacteria; kingdom Bacillati; phylum Bacillota; class Bacilli; order Caryophanales; family Paenibacillaceae; genus Brevibacillus; species Brevibacillus soli. Next base: position 198 of record NZ_JBIYSM020000073.1, on the reverse strand, counting down.
ACAAATTTCCCAATCTCCAAATAGCTCATCCGGGACATCTGTTTTTTACGGCACTTTTCTTCTGTTAAATGTCCCCTGGTATCAACCAAAACCTAAGGCTATAAGAAAACCCACCCGGCATTAGCTATTCTCACCCCACTCGGCGGTAGCTATCGCTGAGCCGAGTGGGGTCCCTTTTTTCGCCGGGCGGGGCCCCGA